>JANPKE010000619.1:0-1651 GCA_031425875.1 Nitrospirota bacterium | reverse complement strand
ATGCCGGCTCGCTTGAACGATTGTGCAAGTCCAAGCCGGCCCTGTTACCGCACTGTCGGAGTGTTCGAGAAGCGGCCGAACGGCTTGCGGATGACGTCCACGGCTTCGCCTACCGGCTCCACCCCTCCAGCCTGGAACATCTGGGCCTCGAAGCGGCGATTCAGGATCATACCCACGAGTTCGCACAGCGCACGGCGCTTGCCGTTCGGTACGTCTCGCGAAACGTGTCGAAAGCGATTCCCGTCGAGATGGCCACCTGCCTCTATCGCGTGACGCAGGAATCCCTCCAAAATGTCCTGAAGCATGCCGAAGCCTCGATGGTCGTGGTGCGATTGCTTGGGACTTCCAATGGAGTCGGCGTCTGTATCCTCGATAATGGGAAAGGATTTGAGGGGAAGGAAGCCCGCAGTCGGGGGCTCGGACTCCTCAGCATGGAAGAGCGGGTTCGTTTGGCGGAGGGCACGTTCCACATCCGGACGCGCCCAGGTGACGGGACGGAAGTGCATGCATGGGTGCCGCTTCCCGATGTCCGATAGGAGGTCGCTCCATGACGCGCGGACCTCGAGCGAGCAACCGATGCTGATTCAGATGTGAGCACAACCATGAATGGAGTGACGCCGAGGCCGCGGGTGCTCTTAGCCGACGATCACAGCTTGATGCTCGCCGGTCTGCGTCGGCTTGTCGAAGAGACCTGCGAAGTCGTCGGCGCGGTAGAAGACGGCCGAGCACTGGTAGAGGCGGCTCAGCGCTTGGAGCCCGACCTGATCCTTCTGGATATCAGCATGCCGTTGCTCAACGGGATTGACGCCGCGCGTCAGATCCGGAAGCTCCATCACTCGGCCAAGCTTATTTTTCTGACCATGCATACGAGCCCGAGCTATGTGACGGAAGCGTTCCACGTCGGTGCGAGCGGCTACCTCCTGAAGCGGTCGGCGCCCATGGAGCTGCCGCTGGCAATTGAGGCCGTGCTGAAGGGGCAGCAATATTTGACGCCCTCGATCACCAAGCCGGTGCTTGCGCAGACGATGGAGCGAGAAGAGGCACCGGCGATCAAAGGTTCCGTGGTGAAACTCACTCCGCGGCAGCGTGAAGTCTTACAGTTAATCGGCGAAGGCAAGGGAACAAAAGCGATCGCCTCTCTGCTCCATGTGTCCGTGAAAACCATTGAATTTCATAAGACCTGCCTCATGAAGCAAATGAACCTTCACACGACGGCGGAATTGATGCGCTACGCCATCACGCAGGGCCTCGCGAGTGATCAACTGTAACCTCTCCCGTCTCGGTTGTCTCCAACTCAGCCTCTGGCAAGGTTCTCATCGAAAACTAGGTCATTTCCTAGTTCATAAGGAGTCCTCTTTCTCCTAGACTAGTCACTAAATAGTAAGAAGGAGAATCCACTAGAGGCCCATCCATGAGCACAATCTTCATGGCTCAGACGCCTCGTACCGTTTTCACGTCGTAGCCTGACGAGCCAATAGGAGTGCCGTATGTCGACAGTTGCAGTCTCTCATGCGCAGAGTTCCAACGCTGACCGGTTGAAGATGAAATCTATTCGTGTACTCCTGGTGGACGACCACTTCCTTGTCCGGCAAGGGTTACGGAAATATCTAAGCCATCATCTCGACATTGAATTGGTGGGTGAGGCCGCGGA
>JANPKE010000618.1:0-1812 GCA_031425875.1 Nitrospirota bacterium | reverse complement strand
TCCTCGACCTTTCTGAGGGCTCCCTCGGCATCCTTGATGCGATCCCCCAACTGCTTCATCGCCGCCATGGCCGCTTCAGCCGGTTCTTTGGCTCGGCGCAGTCGAGCCACCTCTTCCGAGCCCTTATTGAGTTCGAACCTGAACTGCTCGACCTGCGTCGTGGCTGCTCGCCGTTCTTCGCTCAGATTTTGGAGATCAGGCCAGGGGACGTCGTTGCCACGTCGTCCGAGAGCAGTGCGGATGTCGTCGAGGTTTTCGCGGAGTTGCTTCAGATCGTACACAGAGCGTTCCTCAAAAAGCGGTTGGAATCTAGCACCTGATTTCTGGAGAGTCAATGAATGGTCAGTTCAGGGAATGGTCAGTTCAGGCGACATGGGCCGATGGCTTCCCTATGGAATTGACATCGAATGGGTGTGAAGAACAGGATGTCGATCATGCGTCAGATCTCCAATCCCCCCAACCCATTTGAGTCGCAGCACCGGGACCTGCTTGAACCAGCCGGCACAGCTACGCTGACAGTTTATGCGGACGACAGCCGAGAGATCTTGAGCCGCAACGAGAGCCCGGACTTGCCCTTTCGATGGAGTGTGAATCCCTATCGCGGCTGCTTTCATGGCTGTGCCTATTGCTATGCGCGTCCGTCCCATGAGTATTGGGGGTTCGGTGCGGGAACCGATTTCGAGAGTAAGCTCGTCGTGAAGGAGGATGCGCCGCAACTGCTTCGGCGCGCCTTCGAGAAGCCGTCATGGCATGGAGAACTGATCGTCTTTTCTGGAAACACGGACTGCTACCAGCCGCTCGAAGCAGAGTATGGATTGACCCGTGCTTGTTTGGAGGTTTGTGCTGACTATCGGAATCCCGTTGGAATCATCACGAAGGGCGCCTTGATTCTTCGCGACCTCGACGTACTCGTTCGGGTGCAACGAGAAGCATGGGTGATGGTCTACTTCAGCATTCCATTTTCGTCCGATGATATGGCTCGAAAAGTGGAACCACATGCGCCGTCGATTACCAAACGGTTTTCCGCCATGAAGGCGCTTTCCGATGCCGGTATCCCGACCGGTCTTTCGATTGCGCCGGTCATTCCTGGCCTGAATGAAGATGATATTCCTGAACTGTTGGATCGAGCGTATCGTGCCGGAGCTCGTACCGCGACCCATAGCCTGTTGAGACTGTCCGGCAGTCTGGAAGCGGTGTTTCTCGATCGAATCGGGGAGGCATTCCCAGAACGGATCGGAAAAATCACCAATCGACTCCGTGAGGTCAGGGGCGGGCCGTTGACGGAAAGTCGATTTTTCAGGCGGCAGGCGGGACAAGGGCCCTATTGGCAGTTGATCGAGCAGTTATTCGCCCTGGCAAAACGGCGTGCGGGATTTTCTGAGGACGACATGAGCGCCATCCCTCAGACGTTTCGTCGTCCTGGCGTGGAACAGGGATCACTCTTTTAGCATGATGCTGAAAAAGGCCGCCAGCGGCGTTCTCGCATCGCTCAGAGGCTCTACGGAGAAGGCGATGGCAAGGTGCTTATCCGCTCGCATATGATCGAAGCGAGCGGTTCAAGCGAAGCTGGGTATGTACCTCCTCGTCTCTTCGCTCGCTGCGGCCTTGCTAGCAGCCTTTTTGAGCATCCTGACGTTAGTTCGGAGCCCGCACCGCACGGAACATTTCAGCCATATTGCTGGCATCAACCCAGTTTCGGCAGCCTGGTAATTGGAGGAGATCAAACATGAAACATAATCCGGGGTTCTTGCAACTTGTTGAGCAGGCAAAACGACGTATTCAGGAGTGTAGCGTGGCCGAGGTGAAGGCTCG
>JANPKE010000617.1:0-4402 GCA_031425875.1 Nitrospirota bacterium | reverse complement strand
CGATGATCCCGCTGCAGTGTGTTCGGCACGATAGGACCTCATAACCCCGGCAGCTTCGCTCATCTCTGCTTGTAGCACGATTCGATAATGATAGAGGCTGCTGCGAGAGGTCAGCGTCAATTTCGTGGCCACGCGAAGTGTCAGGTCGGCTGGGTCAGGCGAGACTGACGTGAAGGTGCCTCGTTGTTGCAGGTATCGTAAGACCGCCTGTTTCAGGTCGAGATGCGACCATTCCAGCAAGGCGATGCCTGGCCGATGGTCCGCGCCTTCCATTGCAATCGGGCTGACAACGGCTTGAAGCGTTCGAGGGATCGTGATGGACGACAGGCTGATGGGGAGAGGCGTCACCTGAATCCGATGGACGCACCCCGCCCCTGTGACACAGAGGGCGAGCAGGAGCATTGTGAACCGTATCAAGTGAGTCATCGGCAATCAAAGGATAGGCCTCGAACACTCCTCACAGGGTTGTGATCTGCGCGATTAGTGAGTCAAGTTGGGAGAGGGCCCTGACAGGATCTCCAAGTCGTTCAACGCTCGAGCAGCCTGTTCTCGGTAGGTACGTTCCGTCGGGTCCGTGTAGGTATCGACCACACGTTGATAGGAGGCACGGGCTTTCTCCGATTGCTGCTTGATCGCGAAATATTGTCCCAACGCGATCCAGTTCTGAGCCGCCGTTCCTCGAGCCGTTTTCATTAGTGCGAACTCCCGTTCGACCTGTGATGTCCCCTGCAACTGACCTTGCTTCCTGACGGTGTCGGCCATCTGATCGGCCATGGCTTCGATCTGCTCATTTTCGTGAACCGCTGCGGCCACTCGATTGGCCTTAAGGTGCGTATAGAAGTTCTCGACGTGGTCCTTCATGACATCCGCTCGCCGCTGATACGTGTCTGTTGCACAACCAGACAGAAGAAGGACAAACAACGAGATGGCACCTGTCGCTCGGTAGAAAAAAGGGCGAGTGGAAATCTTCACCTGGGGCCTCTAGATTAAGCGTCCTCGTGCGGCTATCGGTGGGAGTGTAGCATACAACCCAGCTGCGCAAACACTAACTCGATCGTCAGACGCGAAGCCCCTTGAACCTCTGACGACGGCTGCGCTATCTTAGTCTCCAGATCTTCTAGTAGCGAAAATCTTCGCGTGGGTAGGTGGCTGTAAAGTGGGCCTTCGAATAACGGGGAGGATGATATGGGAAAAAGCTTGAATGGGACCAAGAGTCACGACAATCTGAAACATGCGTTTGCCGGCGAATCACAGGCTAACCGCCGGTATCTGTATTTCGCGCGGAGGGCGGATATTGAGGGCTATCCGGACGTCGGTGGGCTCTTCCGGGACACCTCGGAGGCTGAAACCGGCCATGCCTTTGGTCACCTGGATTTTTTAAAAGAGGTCGGAGATCCGGCGACAGGTGTGCCGATGGGCAACACGGACGCGAACCTCAAGTCCGCCATCGAGGGCGAGACGTACGAATATACGCAGATGTATCCCGGGATGGCGAAGACCGCCCGCGACGAAGGATTTCTTGAATTGGCGGAATGGTTTGAGACCTTGGCGAAAGCCGAACGGTCCCATGCCAATCGGTTTCAGAAGGGATTGGATACGCTGAAGAGCTAACGCGTAGGTATCAGTTCATGTTCAGCGGTCAGTTTTCGGCGATGCGGCGGGAATCCGTCGGCGAAGGCTGGCCGCTGAACGTTTTCGGAGAGAGAAATGAAAGGTCTCAGCCTCATCGCCCCGATCGATCCCACGCAGTTGGAGAAGGAAACCCTGCGGATCTATGAGGTCTGTGACGGGTGCCGGCGCTGCTTCAATCTCTGCCCCTCGTTCAACACACTGTTAGATCGGATTGATGTGTGCGAGAGTGACGTGGCCAAGCTGACCCCAGCCGATCATCATCAAGTCGTCGATGAATGCTACTACTGCAAGCTCTGTTTCAACCATTGTCCCTATACTCCACCTCATCACTATCAAATCGACTTCCCGCACTTGATGATCGCCTGGAAGAAGCGTCTTGCGGCGGAGCGTGGCGTTCGGTGGCGAGATCGCCTGTTGATCATGACAGATGTGATTGGACGACTTGGCAGCGCCACCGCCTCGCTCACGAACAGGTTGTTGGGCAGCCGAGTGGTGCGCCGTGTCCTTGAACGGGTCATGGGGATTCATCGGGACCGTCAGCTGTTGCACTTCTCTCAAGAGACATTTCCACGCTGGTTCGGCCGTCGAACCAAAACGGCCATAGCTGATCCACCCATTCGCAAGGTCGCCCTCTTTGCCAGTTGTCTCGTGAACTTTCAGGTGACCGATGTCGGGAAGGCGACGGTGCAAGTGTTGGAGAAGAACGGAGTCCAGGTGGTGGTACCGGAGCAACGCTGCTGCGGGATGCCCAGTTTCGATATTGGGGATATGCAGGCAATTCAACAGGCTGCTCGAAGTAACGTTGCGTCATTGTACCCGTTGGTCGCTGAAGGATATGATGTGGTGGTCCCGACCGCCAGTTGCAGCTTGATGTTGAAACGCGAATACCCGGAACTTTCTCGCGATGAGAAGACGAAACGGGTCGCAGAGCGGACCTTCGATGTCTGTGAATATCTGATGGCCATGAAAAAAACAGGCCATTTGGCAACCGATTTCACGCAGAAGCCAGGGCGAGTCGCCTATCAGATTCCCTGCCACCTTAGGGATCAAAATATCGGGTTTAAATCCAGAGAACTCATGGAGTGTGCCGGTGCTCAGGTCGAGGTGATCGAACAGTGTTCGGGGCACGACGGTGCCTGGTCGGCCAAGACGGAGTTTTTTCAGCTTTCAATGAAGATCGCCGGAAAGGCCATGCGAGCGATTGAGCGCACACCAGCGGACCTCGTCGCGTCGGACTGTCCCCTAGCCGGATTGCAGTTGGATCAGGCCGGCGCGTCCGCCCATGTGGGGGGACGGAGCACTCTGCATCCGATTCAGATCGTCCGTGATGCGTATGGGTTGCCACGACAACCCTGAGGCCAAAATCAGCTTCACGCTAGGGGTCAGCAGAGAGGGGATAATCAATGAAAGCAATCTCTACAGAAGATATCATTCCGCAACAGGAGTATGAGTCGCAGCGTGAGGCCTTTCGAGCGAAGATCATTGCACTGAAGCAGCGGCGGCGCATGTCGGTCGGCCCGTGTGTCACGATGGTATTCGAGAATCGTGAAACGGTGCAGTTTCAAATTCAGGAGATGATCCGCGTCGAGCGGATTTTCGATCCGGTCAAGGTTCAGGATGAACTGGATGTGTATAATGCCCTAATACCGGCACCAGGCGAGTTGAGCGCGACCCTGTTGATCGAGATCACTGAGGACGCGGTAGTCAAGGAACGGCTCGATCAGTTCATGGGGCTGGATCACGGAGAAAAAGTAGCCATTGTCGCCGGGGGCGAGGAAGTATTCGGGGAGTTTGAAGGTGGCCGGAGCCATGAAACGAAAATCAGTGCGGTCCATTTCGTGAAGTTTCGACCGACCGCATCCATGACCAAGACCTTTGCAGATCTCAGTCAACCTGTGACGATCCGTGTCGTCCATGGCAACTATCGAGAAGCAGCGCCTGTGTCCGGCACGATGCGCGAAGAGTGGCTTGCCGATGTAAGAGGCGGTGCGTAGCACCGAGAAACCATGCCCCCTGTCTTGTTGACCAAGCGCATCGAATTTTCAGCCGCCCATCGCTATGGACGGCCGGAATGGGATGACGTGAAGAATCGCACGGTCTTTGGGCGCTGCTACAATCCTCCCGCGCACGGACATAACTATCTGCTTGAACTCACGGTCTCGGGTGACATCGATCCCAAGACCGGCATGGTCGTCAATCTGTTCGATCTCAAACGGGTGCTCCTGGACGTGATCGAAGAATTTGACCACAAGAACCTGAATCTTGACATGCCCTACTTCAAGGATCGGATTCCGACCTCGGAAAATTTCGCGCATGTGCTGTGGACGAAGTTGGCGGCTCAACGGGATATCGGGGCTCTCCATACCCTTCGGCTCTGTGAGGATGAAGACCTCTATGCCGAGGTCACCGCAGGCGACGGGCCGGACGCTGCCTCCGTGACCAGGCGCTATAGCTTCAATGCAGTGCAAGCAAACCATCAAGGGCGAGATTGGGACTGCTACGTGACGATTCACGGGACGATCGATCCCATGACGGGCATGGTAACCGACATCGGAGCGTTGGACCGACTGGTGCAGGACCGGATCATCAAGCCATTTGATCATCAGGATCTCCGCCAGGTGCTTGGGTCCGAAACGGTGAGGGGAGAAGCCCTCGCCAAGACCATCTGGGACCGCCTCGCCGGGCATCTCTCAGGCGGAACGCTCCACAACGTCCGTCTTGTCCAAACCCGCGACCTCTCGTTCGACTACGCAGGCTGACCGGATAGCCC
>JANPKE010000616.1:0-6591 GCA_031425875.1 Nitrospirota bacterium | reverse complement strand
CCGTATCGTCATGGCTCCCCTCACCCGCGTGCGGGCCGGGTCCACCCACATCCCCAACGACATGATGGTGGACTACTATTCGCAACGCGCCTCGAGCGGACTCATCATGACGGAATGCACGATGGTCGATGTCCACGCCTGTGCTTTTATGGGCGAAGGCGGCATTTACAGCCCTGCGCACGTAACCGGTTGGAAACGGGTGACGGACGCCGTACATGCCAAGGGTGGCCGGATCTTCATGCAGATCTGGCATCCCGGCCGTGCTGCACACTCGTTATTAAACGACGGTGAACAGCCGGTCTCCAGCAGCGCCAAGGCGATTCGCAATGAGATGACTAACACACCGGAAGGCACCACGCCCTACGAAATCCCTCGTGCGCTCCGCACTAAAGAAATCCCACGATATGTGGAGATGTTCAGATCTGCCGCGCAGAACGCACAGCTGGCCGGCTTTGACGGGGTGCAAATCCACGGCGCTCACGGCTATCTGATCGATAACTTTCTGCGCGATGGAGTCAACACCCGCACGGACGCCTATGGCGGTTCGGTGCCTAACCGTGGTCGGTTTCTGCTGGAGGTGACGGATGCCGCCATTGGCGTCTGGGGTGCCAGGCGTGTCGCCGTGCGAATGTCGCCGCTGGTCCCGTTCAATGACATGGTGGAGAGTCAACCGGAAGCTCTGGTGACCTATGTCGCACAGGAATTGAACCGACGCGCAATCGCGTTCCTCGAAATCCGGCATGAGAACCACGCGCTGCCGAACGAGCAAGCCATCTTGCACATCGCCCGACGACATTTCCAGGGTGTGCTCATGAGCAACGGAAGCTACACGCGTGAGAGCGGCGAAGGGACGGTCGCAGATGGAGCAGCCGATGCGATTGTCTACGGACGGCCGTATATCGCGAATCCGGATCTGGTCGAACGCTTTGCGAAGCAGGCTCCACTCAACGAGGTGAACTACGACCGGCTCTATGGGGGTGGTCCGGATGGCTATAGCGACTACCCGGGTTTGGCAAGCTGATACTTTCCCCCACTCGCACTAATTTGGAGACTGACATGATCTCGCGATGGATGACGCTCTGTATGATCTGTGCCCTACTGCCACTGCTGCTCGGCATGCGGCCGGTGGATGAGAAACTTCTGATGGCCGCAAGAGATGGCAATCTCAACCAGATCAAGACCCTGCTTGATGAAGGAGCGAACGTCCAAGCTGCCAATGAGCAGGGGACGACATCACTGCATGCCGCAGCCTGGAATGGGCATCGCGACGTGGTCACACTCTTGCTGCGTAAAGCCGCTCCGGTCAATCACGCCACCAGCGACGGAGCCACCCCGCTCTACATTGCGGCACAGAATGGTCATTCGGCGGTGGCCGCGCTCTTGCTGAATAACGGAGCAGTGGTGAATCAGGCCACCAACATCGGTGTGACGCCGTTGTTCATCGCCGCACAGAACGGCCATCGAGAGATCGTCGCGCTCTTACTCCAGCACAAAGCCGACGGGAACCACGTTGCGGAAGACGGTGTGACG
The DNA here is from genome assembly GCA_031425875.1 of Nitrospirota bacterium. Classification (GTDB taxonomy): domain Bacteria; phylum Nitrospirota; class Nitrospiria; order Nitrospirales; family Nitrospiraceae; genus Nitrospira_D. The sequence continues at coordinate 5,061 of JANPKE010000616.1, read as the reverse complement.
CCACTGTTCATCGCTGCGCAGAAAGGCCATCACAGTGTGATCGAGTTGTTGCTTCAACAGGGAGCCGCTGTGAATCTGACTTTGCCTGATGGCTCGACGCCACTCTTCGTCGCAGCTCAGCATGGTCATGCCGCTACCGTGTCGCTCCTTGTGGATAAAGGCGCGGCGGTGAACCAGACCATGACAGATGGGGCAACACCACTGCTTGTCGCCGCACAGAACGGTCATCTCGACGTCGCGAGGCTTTTACTCGAACAGGGAGCCCTGGTGACCCAAGCCGTCCACAATGGTGTGACCCCGCTCCACGTTGCAGCGCAGAACGGTCATCGAGAAATAGTAGCGCTCCTTCTGAAGCAGGGCGCGGCGATCAATCAGAAAGCACGAAACCATGCCACACCGCTCTTGCTCGCCGCACAAAATGACCACCGGGATGTTGTCACGCTCTTACTCGCCCAGGGTGCGCTGGTCAACCAGCCAGCGCCTGATGGTGCCACACCGCTCCACATTGCGGTGGCGGCAGGCCATCGAGACATGGTGGCACTCCTCCTGAAAAAAGGAGCGGACGTGAACGCACAGACGGCGGACGGCAAAACCCCGTTGCACGTGGGAGCCTATCAGGGCAATCGGGAGATCGTGACGCTCCTGCTCAAGCACGGAGGGAACAAAGGTGCAAAAACACTATCCGGCGAACGTCCGATCGACCTCGCTCGCCAACAAAGCCACCGCGCACTTCTATCTCTCCTGAAGCCCTAACGCTCAGGCAGCCGATGTGCGCGGCGTGACCCCGCTCCTTGGGGCGGCAAAGAATTGACATCCGGACGTGGTGGCGCTCTTACTGGAACGAGGCGCAGCCCCTCACACCACTTCCCAGAGTTTCGTATAGACGGGGCCGGTTGGACGCAAATGGCTTTTCATCAGCACGATCGGCCCAACGGTCATCGACCCTAACGGCAGTGCCTGATCACAGATGCCACTTTGGGCCAGCAGCTGCCCGACCTGCCGTTCACCTAGTTTGATCCTCGCTAGTGTCAGATGTGGGTTGAAGGGTTTCTCGTCTGGTGCAAAGCCGTACGAGTGGCAGCAAGCTTCTATCTCCCGATGCAACACCTCCAACCGCTTGGCTGGTTCACTTTTAAGCCACTCTTCAGATGGGCCGACCCACAGTACCCGCGGTTTCTCGAAACTTGGGAAGGCCTGGAGCCGATCGATCGGGATCTGAATGGTCGGATGAGACCGCCTGACACTCGCCATCGCTTCACGGAGTTGGTCGATGAGGTGCTTCTCCGTATCTCCGAGAAACCTCAGCGTGAGATGAAACGAATTGCCTTGTCCCCAGGTGATGCGGATCTCCTTGGAGGGATGGGCCGCGAGCCGTTCCTTGAGGTCGTGCTGTGCCTGGGAGATCGCGGTACGGACCTCGTCACTGCCCTCGACGGCTAAAAAGGTCCGAATCATGCTTTTTCCCTTCCGATCAGCCAACGACGAAGCAAATCGAGCGCTGCCTGTGCAGCCCGCTGTTTGATAACAATCCGATCTCCGTGGAACCGATACTCCTTTATCACGGTATCGCTGTTGCCTCCGTCGAGTCCGACATAGACCAGTCCGACTGGTTTTGTTTCAGTCGCACCGCCAGGTCCAGCGATACCCGTGACACTCACGGCCACTGACACACCTGCCCGTTCCCTCATCCCTCGCGCCATCGCCGCCGCTACTTCCCGACTGACCGCCCCATGCTGCTCAAAGAGACCCGCTGAAACTCCGAGCATCTCCGTTTTGGATCGATTACTGTAGCAGAGCGCCCCGCGATCGACATAGGCCGAGGACCCCGGCACCTGTGTGAGTCGATGTCCGATCAATCCTCCCGTGCACGATTCAGCCACCGCGACCGTGAGCCCCTGTTCGACCAACAGTCGACCGACGACCTCTTCCATCGTGTCATGTCCTTCGGCATAGATCCACTCACGCAATCTCGTACGAACTCCTTCCGCCAATGACTGAAGCACGGCTTCCTTGATCGATCGATGAGCCTTAGTCGTCAGTGACACCAGCACGCCTGTCGGCGAGGCCAGAAGCCCCAAGGCAATCGGCGTTCGTTTCTGTATGAGTCCCTGTAGCTTTGCATCCACATCGGACTCCGGTAAGCCCCAGGTATGAAAGACCAATCGTGTGACGGGATGAAGACGTGCCTGCCTCGATCGATGTAATTGAGCGTCCACGAGCGGAACAACCGATTGCTCCATCATCGCTTTCATTTCGCTGGGAACACCAGGCAATGCGATCATCTGAGTCCCCCTCCAGGTGAGCGCAAACCCCGGTGCCGACCCCACTGGATTCGGCAACACGGTCGCCTTGGACGGAATCAACGCTTGTCGTAATTGCCCCTTGTTTGGTGTTCGCCCCCATTGAGCCAACCGGGCCCTCATGTTCTCGAAGGCTTCCTTGCGGCGAGCCAATCGAAAGCCGGTGACCGACGCGACGGCTTCCCTCGTGCAATCGTCGACCGTAGGCCCTAACCCCCCGGTCATGATCACAATCCAAGCCCGACGGCAGGCTGTCGTCAGGACTCCGGCAATGTCCGACTGATCGTCTCCAACGATGGTCTTGAACCTGACTTCGATCCCGATCGCAGCCAAGGCATCGGCGATCAACAACGAATTGCTGTCGGACCGGCCTCCGACGAGAAGCTCCGACCCGATGGCGATCGTTTCTGCAAAATAACTATGCGGCGACGCTGCTGCCATGTGCGATGAGGATTTATTCAATCTGAGCAAGGTTGATCGTGAAACGAACCTCTCCACCGATTGCAGGAAACACAGTGATCGTTGTCTGCGCCTTCGGATCAAAATCCGTATAGTTGAACGAGGCCACGACTTTCGCCTGAAATCGAGGCGCATCCGGCCAGGTTGCCGTCCGACCGGCTTGGCCATCGACACGAACTGCGATGGGTTTGATGATCCGACTCCCTTGGTCCAGTGACATATAACTATTGACGGCAAAAGATGGGCTGTCTCCGAAAATCACGGTACTGACCTGCAGCATGGATGCTTCGATCACGCGAGCAATGTCCTCCCCACTCGGTTCAAGGCCACGTAGCGCCATGTGAGCGGCCATAACGGATACCCCACGGAGCTTCGTGATGAGGAACCCACTGGGATGCGCGCCATCATTCGCTCCAAAACGCGCGTACAATGTATCAGGTGAACGATGTTGTACCGCCACCTCTTTCCCTCGTTCTAATGCCCTCGAAATTTGCTCTTGCGTTGGATTGGTTTCAACCGCCCCAGATGGACAGGCAATCCCAACCGCCGAACCAACGGCAGTCAAGATGGATGCTGTATAGTGAGCACATTTCATGTGGTTGCCAGTACCAGAAGCTCGACATCCTGTCAATGAACAGTTCGGGTTTGGCCTCCCGTTGACAAGACAGAAGTGGAAATGCTAAACGAAGAAGACTTGAGGAGAGGCTCTCCTCCATTGATGCTAATTGATACTAAAGGAGTTTGGTAATGTCGACCCCGGAAACATCCCCTACCCCGTCGGCCCCTCGGCGTCAGTACGTCAACTTTGCATTCTATAAAGTCGATCCCGCTTGGCGGCGGTTGCCTGAGGATGTCCGGACGCAGGGCAAGCAGGAATTCCTCCGCGCGGTGGAGGAGTATAACGGACAAGTCCTCTTGGTCCCCTATTCGACCATTGGTATCCGCGGCGACTGCGACTTCATGCTGTGGCGTATCAGCTATGATCTCGACCTGTTCCAGGACATGACTACCAAGATCCTGGCCTCCGGCCTTGGACAGTATCTTACGACCCCCTATTCCTATCTGGCGATCACCAAACGATCCGTCTACGTGGATCATCACTCGCATGCAGGCCAGGAAGGCAAACGGTTGACCGTAGTCCCAGGGAAAAGTAAATACATCTTCGTGTATCCATTTTTGAAGACACGGGAGTGGTTTTTGCTGACGAAGGCGGCGCGTCAGGGCATGATGGATGAGCACATCGAAGTGGGGCATCGGTTTCCATCCGTAAAGCTGAACACGACCTATTCGTTTGGGTTGGACGATCAGGAATGGGTCGTGGCGTTTGAAAGCGACAAGCCGGAGGATTTTCTGGACTTGGTAATGGCGCTACGGGAGACGGAGGGCTCACGCTATACGCTGCGGGATACCCCGATCTTCACGTGCATTCGCAAGAGTCTCAAGGAAACCCTCGACACCCTCGGCGGCTAGATATCCGGATCAGAATGAGTCCTAAGGGCCTTCGATCCTCACGATCGAAGGCCTGTGTTTTTATTGGCAATGACCTCATCGGGTCACACCCGTCCCCACCGCGTTCGATCGTCCTCCCAGAGTTCAACAGCCTTCGCAATGGCACATGGTTCAAGCCTTACCACATCGAGGCCCGGCTGGCTGTCAAGATCCACTCCACGCTCTCCGTTTTCCACCGAGGCCGTATACGACAAAAAGTCCCTGAAAATGGAGAATGTCTCCCGATGGCTGCTGACCGCTCATGCACCTATCCACGGCTTTGACAGTCCGACGAGGCCTGTGTTACCTCTACACTGTCATTCGCTGGGATCTCATGGCTGATACCACCGCGCTCTATGCCTTGCGTTTTCCTGATGGCTCAGTGAGCCTGTATATCGATGAACTCTATGCCCAAGACCGTGGGATCGAACCCTCCCAGCTTGTGCGGGTAGAAATCCCACGGGAAATGTTCCTGAGCGGCAGCATACAAGACATCCGTGAATATGTTGCTCTTCAACTTGAACAACGTGAGCAACGGACCGGCACAGCGTAGTCAGCCATCAGGTATGAGTCGAACTGTCTCAGCCCTGCTTACACCTTAGATCGGTGGCCTTCACCGCCTGAAAGAACATATGACGCACGCAGTCATGGCATCGCCGCTGACCGCCGAGATGATTGAAGACGTCGTCGCCGGCTTACCAATCCAAGGTCGCATCATCCTCAGACTGTTGCTGATCCAGTATCTCGACGGTCAGCGGCAATGCCATGACTGCGTGCGTCATATGTTCTTTCAGGCGGTGAAGGCCACCGATCT
>JANPKE010000615.1:0-1757 GCA_031425875.1 Nitrospirota bacterium | reverse complement strand
TGGCTCGCATTAGGCAAGCATCGGCTTCAAGAAGCATCGGATATCTTCAGTCGGGCGCTCAAGTGCAATGAGGAAGACGCTCGGGCTTATCATGGCATCGCCGAAATCTATGCGATCCGAGGGAAGCGCCAGAGCGCGATGGAAAACTACACCAAGGCGATGAAGTACTATCAAGATCCTGAAAAGAGAAATCAGATCATGAATCAGCTGTTTCAGGAAGGTCAGGTGGGAGATTGAGGGGTGGCACTAATCGAGTAGGTCCTTTGCTCGCGGAGCCCCCACGATGAAGCGGTGGTCGCTCGACGCGCGCAGTTAGGCCCCACTCGATTAGTGCCATAGGGTTGGAAGAGAGAAAAGAAGAAATCGCGGAGAAAGCCGGTAGTGGAAGGGTATGAGGGGCCTTGATCAGGTGAAAAAGTGGCAGATCTATATTCGGGAAGCCAAAACACAGGCCGAGTTCGCCCGTCGTTGCTACGAGGCGTTCCAAGAAGCCGAGAGAGTCTCGTCCGTGAAAGATGTTTTCTTCCATCTTCATCATTTTCTGGTACACGCTAGCAACATTGATCGGATTCTGGACGCAAAATCTGGGACGGATCGCCAGACAACACTCGTTGGACATGTGGATCTCTCAGGCATTGACCTGAAACCATTCAGAAGGCTCCGAAACCACCTTGAGCATTTCGACGAACGCCTGGATCGGTGGGTGCGTGAATTCGATGGTCATGCTTTCTTCGACATGAACATTATGACGGGCGCTAAGGGATTCCCAGGGAAGGCGTTTCTCCGGGCTCTAGATGGAGAGACGTTCAAGTTTCTTGGCGAAGACTACAACATGACCAACCTATACCACACCGTACTTGAGATCGACCGCCGGTTAACAACGGCATAGTCTCGGTGCTAGTCTGAAGTTCGCAGGGATCGTAGACACTGTGGGGTATGGTAATTCGTACGTAGAGTTAGGGAGGAGTCAAGAACCCAGCGCGCGGAAACTTAGTAGGCGTTATAGTTCCCGGATCGCGCCTTGGAGAACGGTAATTTGCGTGGTGGGATCGCCTGTCGATTTCAGTTCGTTACGGATCTGATCCTTCAGGTAGGACGAATAGCCGACACGATCGATGAGGAGGTCGAGAAAGCGTTCGGACGGTAACAGGCTTTGTTCCTTGAGTTCATCGATGGTCTCGTCACTCACGGGCACGTAGGTGCTCCCGATGTGGAAAACCACGTTGTAGTGGCGCCCTGTGGCAATCCGCTCAAATCTCAAACCCTTCACAGATTCCTCCTCGGCAGGATGCTGAAAAAACCAGCCAGCTTCATTCTCACATCGATCAACGCTTCAACATACGAAGGAGTATGCCCCAGCATCTTGTTGGCTGCGGCCTCGCCGGACGGCCTTTTTGAACATCCTGCAAGTGCTAATAGAAGCTGCTCATTCTAGACAAGTTCTGGTCATGAAGACAAGGGTAACCATTGAGCGCAAGCGGTGGACAGTCATTGCAATCGGCCTTTATCATGACGGTCTGTTGCCATGACGTGCGGAGGATGTCAGCCGGTATGACAGGGACAAAACTCATCGAATGGTGGATCACCCGCCTTGAAGCGGAGCGAGTCCGATTGACTGAAGCAGGGCATGATGCTCCTGTCGTGGCGTCGCAAGGTCGTCTGGTGCACACAACCGGCGGGCTCCATCTGTACGAATTTATCGTGCCTGCTGACGTCCAACTGCCCATCGACCTTCCGGTATCTGTCGTCCCTGCCGA
>JANPKE010000614.1:0-2470 GCA_031425875.1 Nitrospirota bacterium | reverse complement strand
AGATCGCCAGGGCTCAGCTTGAAGGCCGTATTCAAGAGGCGGAGCGTCGATTGACGGAAGCTCGCCATGTCATCGACCTCCAGCGGGAAGAACTGGCCAGCTCGCGTTCCGAACGGGAACAGATGGGGCGGACCAGAGCCGCACTACAGCATCAACTGAAGCAGCTTCAAAGACAACTCTCGAAAGTCGAGAAACAGGTGAGGGGAGAAGTCTCTCCTGCAGCGATGGTTTCTCCAAGCGACGCGCAACCGGACCACGCAACGGTCGTCCATCAGCAGGACGCCCTACGAGCTATTCAGGATGAAGGCACCCAGGTTGTCTCAGGTGCAGCGATCCAGGTGTCGGGAGCCTCTTCAGTCGGCGAAGTACCGGTGGTTTCTCAGTCGGCAACTGTGCCCCTTCGTCTACACGTGGTAGTCAAGTCTGGGGACACGTTATGGCGTATCGCACGCCGATATCACACGTCTGTCAGCCGCCTCATGGTTCTCAACGCGCTCTCTGGTGACCGCATTCAAGTGGGCCAGGCTCTTTGGTTGACAGAGCCTTCTGCTGATGAGCCTGAGCACGAGCGAATGTAGTGGCGCACGATGGGCGAATTGGCAAGTTGTGAAGGTCTATATCTATGGCAGTATTTGCGTATCGAGTCGCGCGGCCTAATGGGTCCACCATGCATGGGCATGTAGAAGGAGATAATGAGTCATTGGTTCGTGCCAAACTCGAGTCGCAAGGATTGCTGGTTTTCAATCTTCACTCTCGAGGAACCGCATCAGTCAAGACGGAGTCGTCATGGTCATGGGGAAAGCTTCCGCTGGAGCAGTTCTTGGTTTTCAATCAAGAGTTGATGGCTCTAGTCAAGTCTGGACTGCCCATTTTGCGCATCTGGGATCTTCTCATCGAACGAGCCGGCCATGCTGGATTTCAACGGACTCTACGCGACGTACGGGAAGACATTCGAGGCGGGGCCTCTGCCTCTGAAGCATTGGCTAAACATTCCCGTTATTTCCCGGAACTCTATGTCGCCACAGTCAAAGCAGGAGAGCAATCGGGCAATCTGCCAGAGGTACTGCAGCGATACGTTGCGTATCTGAAGCTGATGGTTGGGCTTCGTCAGAAAGTAAAAAAGGCGATCTCCTATCCTATTGTTCTCATCGGTATCGGTCTCGCCGTGGTTGGTTTTCTATTGACCTATGTCATGCCGACTTTCGTGTCGGTCTATGGAGAGTCAGCGAAGACGTTGCCCTGGTCAACTCAGGTGTTGCTCGATGTCGTCACGCATGCTGAATCACGGTTATTGCCCGCAGCCGTCTTCCTAATTGGCCTCATGCTTGGAGTGCATGCCTACTATGCCACCTCAGCTGGGAAACTGGCAATCGATCGTCTTGTGCTGAAACTCCCGCTCGTGGGTCAGATTGCCGTCAAGCACAATACTGTGCAACTGACGCGAACACTCGGAACTATTCTTGCGGGAGGAACCCCGCTTGTTGATGCGTTGAAAGGCGCACGAGGAGCTGTTTCAAATAAGTGGATTTCACAAGAAATGATTGGGGCCGTGAACGAAATTCGTGAGGGGGCGACATTGGCTGATGCGTTGGATCGCCCCAGGGTGCTCCCGAGACTGGCGATTGAGATGTTATCGGTCGGGGAGGAAACGGGTTCTCTTGATACGATGCTACGAGACGTCGCGGAGTTTTATGAGGCTGACCTCGATACGAGGTTGATACAGCTTACCACGTGGATCGAGCCGGCTCTGTTGCTTGTGATGGGAGTACTAGTCGGTGGGATCGTCATTGTGATGTATCTGCCGGTATTTCAGATGGCCGGGACCGTCGGTGGCTAGATTAGGAGAGACGTGGGATCTCAGGATAATAAGCATACCCTGATGAGACAGGTTGCGTATGCTGCGTAGCCTTACGAGAACATCTCTTGCCGAGATCTTGGTCGACCAGGGAATGCTCACAACGGGCATGGTCGAGGATGTCCTACGCCGATTGAAAGGTGTGCCTGCCGCCTTAGGACAAACGCTGATCAGCGAAGGAGTCCTGTCGGAGGATCAATTGGCTCAAGCTCTGGCTGTTCAGTACAGTCTTCCCTATGATCCGCTGAAAGAGTTTCAAGTCGATTCCCGCTACTACGAGACGATTTCCGTCAAGCTGATGCAGCGATTTCCGTTCATCCCGATTGCCGAACGAGACGGCGTGCTGACCATTGCCATTGCCGATCCTCAAAATGTGCTGAGACTCGACGAATTGGAGCTCTTGGTTGGGAAGCCACTCGAGCTGATCGTCAGTCCCAAGAGCGCGATCCTTTCTGCGCTGGACCGTGGCGCCGGCTCGCGTCAAGCCCTCCGTGAGTTGGAAGTGGAGTACCGATCGGTGCTGGTCAAAGAAGATGATCGAGATGGGGAGATTCTGACTCTCGATCATGCGGGGGAAGAGCAGAGTCCGGCCGTGAAGCTGCTGGACTCCATCCT
>JANPKE010000613.1:0-2535 GCA_031425875.1 Nitrospirota bacterium | reverse complement strand
GTTAGCTGATCTGTACGGCCCCGCGCTCACGCAACAACACCGCCCGTTCATTATTCATTGTCTGGACCGACTCAACCCCCGTTCTCAACTGGGCGGTCCACTCCATGCGAATCCAGAGAGGTTGCAGAAGTTGCAGCGGAGAACTGAGGTGTCGTTCTCCTTCTTCGGCGATCAAGACATGTTCACACTTGGCGGTCTAGATAAACAGGAGTTGCTCGCCCCACGATATACCATTGCCACCTGTTGGGCCCCAGCCACACCGACCTTTGCCTATGAGCCGACCAGGCTCTCTGAGGCCCTCATTCGAAATGACCTGGAGCGTACCAAGGGCGCATTTCACCAGACACGTTTTGGGAAAGAATCAGCGCTCGAAGTCCAGCATGCTGGCCGTGCACTCCTCTTCCCACCGTGGAAGTTTGAGATCGTCGGTCCCCTTGCTCTCCTGAGCCTGCTTGCCCGTCGCGGATTCCTGTGTGTCCTGGGAGCAGTGGATGCGCAGGTGTTTTGGGAACTTCTCGCGCAGTTATTGGAGGAGCCACGCTATCGCCCGTTAGACCAACCCTTTACCCCCGTCAATCTGCCCACGATCTTCGGCGAGGTCTATCATGTTCTGGCCGGTCTCCCGATCGGCGAGTCCATTGACTTGGCTGAGGTGGCAGCCCTTCGGCGTCACTATCTTAAGTCAGGCTCCTCTTCTGCCATGGATGGCGCTGCCGGTCATTTTCGGTATGTCCGTATCAGCCGAGGCGCCACCTTCCCGGACATTCCTGCGAGCAGCACCGCTCGGAAGTTCACGTCCATGACGGAAGAAGTTCCCCCGTGGTTCATCACACTAGTTCCCGCTTAAACCACTGGTCTAAGCCTCGTGCCGTCATGCTCGGTCGATAGAGGCGCAAAAAGCTTGAATAATTGACCGTCTCCAGACCCTTTGTTAGACTTCGATCGTGTCCGACCACCAGGCCATTCTACAGCGACATCCCACGCGTTAGCCCTATCATGAATCCAACGGACATCATTCGAGCCATCCAGGAGAATATTGCACGGGTCATCAAGGGCAAACCTCAGGTGATCGAAATGAGCCTGGTCGCGCTCCTGGCACGCGGGCATCTCCTCCTCGAAGACGTACCGGGAGTCGGAAAAACGACGCTCGCACATAGCCTGGCGGAATCGCTCGATTGCTCGTTCAAACGCATTCAGTTCACGAGTGATCTGCTTCCGTCCGATATCGTAGGCGTCTCGATATTCAACCGTCAGAAACAGGCGTTTGAATTTATGCCGGGTCCGATATTCGCCAACATCGTGCTGGCGGATGAAATCAATCGAACGACGCCGAAAACGCAAAGTAGTTTGTTGGAAGCGATGAGTGAAGCGCAGATTTCGTTCGACAACAAGACCTATCCCTTGAATCAACCCTTCATGGTTATTGCGACGCAGAATCCCGCCGAATACCATGGCACGTTTCCTCTTCCGGAGTCGCAGCTGGATCGGTTCTTGATGCGGCTTCGCATCGGCTATCCCTCGCCGGAGGAAGAAAAGAAAGTTCTCGACCGACCGCAATCGCTCCATCCGGCCGAAGAGCTCCGACCATTGCTGGCGACTCAGGATGTCCTGCTGCTCCAGGAACAGGTTGATCGCGTGCTCATGGAGGAAAGCATTACGGACTATCTCTTGGCCATTGTCCAACGCACCAGGCAGTCTGACCTCTTGTCATTGGGGGTCAGTACCCGAGGAGCGTTGGCGTTGAGTCGGGCCGCCAAAGCGTTGTCGCTCGTCCGCGGTCGAACGTATTGTTTGCCGGACGACATCAAGGAGCTGGCCCCTATCGTATTGTCCCACCGCATTATGGTGGCCCGAACCCAGGGGTTGCATCAGCGAAATTTTGAACAAGCTGAGCGGATCATCCAGGATTTGGTCGACTCGATTCCCGTCCCCGTCTAGGTCTTCCCCTACATCGCTGTCCCGGTGTGGAGCTGGTGGTACATGCTGCGTCAATCTCCTTCCTTTCTTCAGCGAATGTTTCGCCATCGGTCGACGAGTGTGACCTCAGAGGGCGTTCAATTCCTGCTCTTTACCATGGCGATCGGCATCGCTGCCATCAATACCGGTAACAATCTGTTCTATCTCTTGCTCGCGATGATGCTGAGCCTTGTGTTGATCTCGGGAATTGCGGCCGAATACTGCTTGCGACGGTTAGAATTCCATCGTCATCTTCCCGATCATCTCATCGTGAATGAACCGACTACTGCCACGCTGGTCGTGAAGAACCGAAAGTCACAATTCCCTAGCTTTTCATTGAAGCTGTTCGATATCAGCGATGGCCAGAAACTGGATCGAGGTCTGGAGATTCGTCAACTCCTTCCAGGCATCAGTCAGCTGCTGTCGTATCCGCTCGTTGCGACGCGGCGTGGCCGGCTGCAACTAGATGGTGTCTGTGTCGGGACGGAGTTTCCGTTCGGACTCTTCATGAAACAAACGTATTACCCGATCAACGAAACGGTCATTGTTTGCCCGGAGATTAAGCCGATCGACGAGAGG
>JANPKE010000612.1:0-3325 GCA_031425875.1 Nitrospirota bacterium | reverse complement strand
CGGAATTGGAAGAAACGGCAAGGCCACCCTCTGCATAGGTGACAGAGACGCTTTTTCCTGCTGCAACTAGAGTTGAATCGGTATTGATGCGGCTTTGTACTCGTGCAGCTAAGGCAGGACCATCAAGGGTCTCCGTACTGTCGGTCAAATCAATCGTGCCCGACGTGACACCGTCGACCTTGACCGTCAAGGTATCTGCGACGGCGTTCGTCACTGTAACAGGCGTAGCTAGCGCCAATCCCGCAGCGAACCCGTGGCGGCTCGTACCACCGAACACTGGTTGGTTCTCATCAAACTCGGTGTTTCCTAGCTGGAGCAGATGTTGGAGCAACTCTTTGATTTCATGTCCACCGGTGGCCCGATCCGCCGCGCCATTGGTATCGGACGCATATTGAACCGCCAGCTGTCTAATTCGAGAGAGAGTCGTCGTAGTCCCTTGAAGCGAGGCATCCGCTAAGTCAACCCGCGTGTTTGCCGCTCCCACGTTGCGAAGATACTGCTCTAGCTTTGCCAGGGTGGTTTTTTCTCCAACGATCCGGTGGAAACGGCCGGGATCATCGGAAGGTTGCAACACCTGCTTGCCAGTGGCGAGATGCTCCTGCAACTCTAACGCTCTGGATCGAGCTCGTTGATAGTTGTTGAGCAAGAATCCAAAAACCTGTTGTTCCGTCACGCGCATAGCATGCTCCTTCGCCTATCGTTTAAGCGAGATCAAGGTCGACATCATTTCATCGGCAGCAACGATCATGCGCGAAGCGGCTTCAAACGCCCGCTGATACTTGAGGAGATTGACAAGCTCTTCATCTAGCGAAACACCAGACACTTGCGCATGGAAGTTCTGCAATTGCTCATGCCGAATTTCTTCCGCATCGAGCCGCTGACTCGCCACCTGCGAGGCAATTCCGAGGTTCGTTGCGGTCTTGCGATACGCATCGAAAAACGTCGTCTTATCTAGCCCGGCAACGGCTTTCGACTGGAGACCAACAAGCGCTAGTCCATTTTGATTGTTCCCAGGAACGCCCGCACGCGTCGATGATAGGGCGAGCTTGGATGGGTCTGATAGCGCAACAGTCACATCACGAGCGGCATTCTCCCGTGAGTTCAGGTCTAGGACGTCGTTGGCGGCAGGTGCCCCACTAACTGTCACTGCGATTCCATCGATGTGGAATGTTTGAGGATCGCTATACGTTCCGGACGCGGACGTGCTAGCCCCGGTCGACAGCCCCAGGCTCGCCCTCGCTGTTCCACCAATCACGTCGACGGAACTCGTACCCCCGACTGAATTCGATTGCAATACCAATCGATTCGTCGTGCTGTCAAATATCACCGTCACCCGTCGGCCGGCCGCCGCAAGCGTCGAGTCAGCATTGATCTTGCTCTCGAGTTCCGCTGCCAGTGCTGCGCCTGAGGCATACGGCCGTCCTGGTGATGCAGCACCGTTCAGTGTAATGCTTCCCGACGTCGTTCCGTCTACTGTTAGCACCAAGGTATCATTCGCTCCTGTAACGATGTTCAGCGGCGCATCCACCGTTGGGGGAACGATTGTGGTTCCTGTGTAATTGCCCTTGATACCGATCCCAGTGGTTGCATCAACGATCGCGTAATTATTGCCCCCACTGAACCTGATCTCATAGTCATGAAAGGTCAAAAGGCTTGGTGCTGTCACGGCTCCATTGCTGATTGAACCAGTTCCAACATTCGCCGAGGGCGCTTTGGTCGTGACTGACAAACCGGAGAAGAAGTCCTGCCCGGTTGACCCGTCGAGGCCATACCCCACGCGGTGAACTTGGTTGACCTCATTGAGGAGAGATCCAGCCAATGCATCGATTCCTTGCTGAACTGAAGGAATCGTTCCGTCTCGCACATCAATAAGTCCCCGAACCCTCCCACTGGCGATCAAGTCGGTAATGATGCTCGGCTGATTTCCTCCGATGTCATATCCGATATCCAGAAGACCCTGGTTGTCTGTGGATTCCACCCCGACCAGATTCCGCGTTGTTTCTTGATCGACCAGGACCAATCCGCGAGCCGTAAAAACCGAAACAGTCCCATCAAGCCGATCAAGAGTCGACACCTCGATCCTCGTGGCTAATTCATTGACGGCCAAGTCGCGCTGATCTCGAAGATCATTAGCGTTCTGACCGCTGACCTCGGCGGATTTAATCTGGGTATTAAAGTCAGCGATCTTTCTCGTCAGGCCGTTGATCTCACCAATGTTTACACCGATTTGCACGTCAATGGCACGGCGAGTATTGGTTAAGTCTGTATGGATTTGATGGAAGGTAGTCACCAGCGTCGAGGCCTTTGCCAACACAACTGACCGCGGGGTAATTTGGGAAGGGGTCGTAGTGGCATCTTGCAGAGCCTTAAAAAACTCATTCAGTTGTTGCGCCAACCCCTGCCCGCGAGTATCTCCAAAAAGACGCTCCAATCTCCGTAGTTCATCACTCGTAACGGTGAATTGGCCAAGACCCTCCTGAGATGCCGTCAGTTCACGGTTCAGAAATATATCCACTGCCCGCCGGATTTGCTCAATTTTTACGCCGGTACCGACTTGCCCAGGACTGCCGTCAACAGGCCGTTCCTCTGTGAGGATGACTTCCTGTCTTGAATAACCTGGCGTGTTGACGTTGCTGATATTATGGCCGGTAACCGTTAACGCCTGTCGGGCGGTGAAAAGCGCTGACTTTGCAACATCGAGTAAGCTATTCAGTCCCATCGATTGTCACCCCTGCCGCTTGATCAACGCCGCCGACACGCCGCTAGTGCTTCGAGAGCCCGATACGGTATAGAGGGCATCCCCCGGAGGCGGTTGGTGGTGAGCCTCCATTGCCCGAATAAGAAACGATTGAACATTCTTGATCAGCACCTGATTGACCGCGATATCGTGCTTCACCGTCCGGACCTTCTCCGCAAGCCGCTCATACTGTTCCAGAATGATCCCTGCCTGTGGACTTTGAGTCCGGCGTAGAATTTCTGTCAGCGTTCGCCCTGCTTCTGGTACGTGGCAGGCAACTGCCAAGCGCTCCAGCAGACCATCCAGTTCTTCCTTCAGGCTGTGAAAGCACTCAAGAATTGAAATCCTTGATTGATTGATCGAGACGAAATCCTGAAGCGCCATGCACTTGATGGCTTCTCGCTCTTGAATGATGTTTTGTGACAGGAGATCGCACTGCACGGATTCGCGGGTGAGGATATGAGTCAACTGATCGAGAGAGATTGACGCATTCACGATCGACAACCTGCCCATCCATGGGCCATATCGGAGACCCGTTCGTCGCTTTTCCACCTACACCGGATCGACAATGCTCAGAGTACAGCGTCG
>JANPKE010000611.1:0-2457 GCA_031425875.1 Nitrospirota bacterium | reverse complement strand
ATGACGAAGGTGCGAAGATACAGCGACTGTGTTTATGCCGCTTTCCTGTCCAGGTAATTGGTGGGATCTATGCCTGTTTGATGGGGATGCAAGACGGCTTTGACGTTTCGAAGCGGCGTATTGTCATTCTGGGAAAGATCTTGCTCTATTGGTTGAGAAAGCAGCGTATTCCCCGCACTCTTCACAAGGAGCACCACCGGAGCCAATGGCGCCTCATGGTTGACCTGTTTGACGATGCCGGTCTCGCCTGTATTCAGCTCCACGACCGATCCAACGGGATAGACTCCCACGACCTGTATGAATTGTTGGACTAATGTCGGGTCAAGGTGGCCTTCGAGCGAGAGGCGATAAAGCAACTGAAGGGCTTGATGCGCAGGTTGCCCCTTGTGGTAGCACCGATCGCTCGTCATCGCGTCATAGATATCGACGATGGCCGTGATGAGGCCGAACTGGCTGATGTCTTTCTGCGCGCGCTGATGCGGATATCCGGCCCCATTCACCCGTTCATGGTGCTCAAGCGCAGGCTGGACGTACGAATCTCCTAAGTCGGTTGTGCTGGCCAAGACCTCGACTCCCCTCAGGACATGCTGTTTCATGATTTCCATTTCATGGGCCTCGAAGCGACCTGGTTTGTTCAGGACATCGAGGGGGATCTTTGTCTTGCCAATATCATGCAGCAACGTGCCGACTCCGGCTAAATGCAACATTGACCGGTCGAACCCGAGGCTCTTGCCCAAGGACATGGCCAGCAGTGCGGTGTTCACGGAATGGTAAAACGTGTATTCGTCGAATCGCTTGAGTCTCGACAGACTGGACAAGGCATCTGGATTTCGAAAAACGCTGTCCGTCATATCAACCACGACCGTCCTGACGGCATCTACGTTGATCGCCCGTCCCAGCCGCGTGTCATGCATGGCGTCTTGAATGACGATCTTGGCGGCCTGGTACACCTGTCTCGCAGCAGCCAGCTCTTCTTCGAAGGGGACAACCGGCGGTGCCGACACCGGTTCTTCCACTACGGGGACATTGGAATCATCGGCAAGCTCCTGCTCCGGTGCTGGTGTTTCTCGGACCTCCTCTGCATCAATGCGGACAACAAGTGTTTGTACCCCACAGGCTTTCAGCTGTGCGATCTGTTGATGCGAGGTGATCGTCATTTTGTGACGAAAAAATGGCGTACTCAGCCAGGACCGATCGAGCTGTTCGATCAGCATGCCTGGCTGTAATTCGTCGATTCCAATCTGCTTTGTCATAGGAACATCGGGTTGAGGCGCTCCTTCTCCGGAGCATTATCGGTCTGCGTCAGCAAATCTTAAGGCTCGAGTGACTGCAACACAACCAAGCGCCCATGAAGACTGTCAACGGCACCGTGAGTTGGAGTCGGAACCTGAAGCGAGAGCTGTTTCACCAAGACAGGTGATACTTCGCCATGCGGTAGCGGAGCGTATTGCGGGTCATCTTCAGGAGGCGGCTGGCTTCCGAGATATTGCCAGACGCCTTTCGAAGCGCTTCTTCGAGCATCCGTTTTTCCATGTCCTGAAACGACAGGCCGAAGGCGAGCAATGACGGCTTGGGACCCTGGCTCACGCCATTGGCCGAGGAAACGGTTTTCACGGAGGCTGGTAAATGAGCAGGCTCAATGATCTCTGCTTTGCAGGTGATGGTCAGCCATTCGACAACATTGTGGAGCTCGCGGACGTTTCCAGGCCAGTCGTGGTGTTGAAGGACGGTGAGGGCCGCCGGGTTGATAGCCCTAATACGACACCCGCGTTCCTGTTTGGCCCGCTCCAAAAAAATCAAGAGAATCGGTTCGATATCTTCGAGCCGTTCGCGCAACGGAGGAATCCGGAGCTGGTACACATTCAGCCGATAGTAGAGATCGAGGCGGAACCGACCGGCCTTGATGTGGGCCAGCAGATCCTCATTTGTGGCGGCGATGATGCGGATGTTGACCTTGTGGCTGCGGGTATCACCCAAGGGATCGATCGTATGGTTTTCCAGCACACGAAGAAGCTTGGCCTGAGCAGGCGAACTCATTTCCCCGATCTCATCGAGAAACAATGTTCCCCCCTCCGCCAGTTGGAATCGTCCAGGCTTTGCCCGCGTGGCGTCGGTAAAGGCGCCCGATTCATAACCGAATAACTCCGACTCTAGGAGATTCTCCGGAATGCCGGCGCAATTCAGCGCAATCAGCGGACCCTTGGCTCGTGGACTATAGTGATGAATCGCTTCGGCAAACAGTTCCTTGCCGGTTCCACTGTCACCGGTGACGAGGACGGTCGCATCCGTCAACGCCACTTCTTGGGCCAGTTGCTTCATGAGATTCATTTGTGGCGAGACACTGATGATGGATGCGAACGGATCGTATGGCGATGAGGATGGTGCCGGACCGGGATGGTGGAGTGTACGGGTGATGGCGGGCAACAGACCCTCAGGCAGAATTGGTTTGGCCAGGTA
>JANPKE010000610.1:0-4760 GCA_031425875.1 Nitrospirota bacterium | reverse complement strand
TGATAGGAAGAACAGCCGCCCAACAGCAGCCCGATGACCAACCCTGTTCCCACCGTTCTTACTGTACTCATACGGCCCTCCCCTCAGATAATTTCCTTCAGCGCTCACATGATCAAGATATCCTAGGCCATGATAGCTGCCGAGACCAAGCGGTTCAATCTCTTATCTCTCGGCTGAGCGGGTTTGATCATCGTTCACACGCTTCGCCTTTGCACTCATCCATTCCACCCCTTCGCCCGCGATGCCCCATGCCTTCTCTTCCACCCATATTTCCTGGTCCCATACCTTCTCGATGCCCCATCATGCCCGGTCCGTGCATGCCAGCGAAGGTTCGCTCGTACTGGATAAGGGCCCACATGTCGTTGTCGGACAAGACCGAACCGAACGCGATCATGGCTGTGCCCGGTGACCCATATTTGATGGCCCAGAAGACTTCGCCCTCGGTGCGATGTCGCCAGAAACCGTGGTGCTGGAAATTGCGAGGCGAAGGATTCATACTCGCCGCCGCCGGCCCTTTGCCGTCTCCGTCTATTCCATGACAGGTGACGCAGCCGCCTTTGCCGTTATACACCGTCTTGCCCTGCGCAATGACCTCGGGAGAATTCGACAAGGGGTTCTTGAGCGCCCTCGCTTCAGCCAACTTATCGGCAGGCACGACTTGTTGCATCATGTGGCGCTCTGCGGCGCCGGCAGGGGTCGCACAGCACATCGCGGCGACCAGTAACGTCAACAACCTCGTCTTCATTCTTGTGTTCCTTTCGTCGGTGGTGCCAACTGCCTCCGACATTACAGATCCAGTTCCACCATTTTGCGGTGGAATCGAACGATCACATTCGGATCGGGCGTCAGCCTGATCTGCGCTTCGTCCTTTCCTTTGTAAGGGAGAAGGTTCAGGACATAACGCAAGCTTTCCAGTCGCGCCGCCTGCTTGTCGTTCGCCTGCACGATGATCCAGGGGCTAAAGGTCGAGTGCGTTTTGCTGAACATTTCCTCTTTGCAGCGGGTATATGCGTCCCACAGCTCCTGCGCCTTCTCATCGACCGGGCTGAGCTTCCACTGCTTCAAGGAATTCTGGCGCCTTGCTTCGAACCGCCTGGCCTGCTCGTCCTTGGAGATGGAGAACCAGAACTTAATGATCGTCACACCGTCTTCATAGAGCATGTGTTCGAATTCGGGAACCTGCTGGAGAAATCGCTGGTGTTCCTTTTTTGTACAGAATCCCATCACCGGTTCGACCACGGCACGGTTGTACCAACTCCGGTCGAAGAAGACGATTTCACCTCTGTTGGGAAGTTGGTGAATATAGCGCTGAAAATACCATTGGCCCCGTTCTGCGTCGGTCGGCTTCGGCAGCGCCACGACGCGCATCGCGCGAGGATTCAGATGCTCGGTGAACCGGCGGATCGTACCGCCCTTCCCAGCCGCATCCCGTCCTTCGACCAAAATTGCGATACGCTCCCCGCTGCTCTGCACCCACCGTTGCAACCTCACCAATTCGACCTGCAACTGTCGTAATTCCTGTTCGTACAGCAGAGTCTTGCGCACTTCTTCGACATCGACGGCTTTGTTTGCGAGGAGCTTCAGAAACCCTTTCCTTGTGTTGACCCTTCGGAAATCATCCGCAGTCAAGGCGTAGCCCGGCTCGCCAATACGTCCGAGCCCCTGGGCAATCAAGGTGCTGCGCGGGACCTGGTACCCGTCACCCTCCCGCGGCACCCTCGTGGGAATCGTCTCCAGCTCATTCATATCTTCGTCGACATTTGCCGGATCTCTCCGCTCTTTCCGTTCTTTAGACTTCCCGGCCGATTCGCCATCACCTGCCATACGAGGCCTCCTTCATTTCGTCTTCGATCAGAACATCACGTTTCGATCGCGCTCGGCCACAGCCTTGATGTAATCGGGCATCCCTTTGATAGAGGCCCCAGCTACTAAATCCCCTCCGCCAACCTGTCTGGCCACTGCACAAGCACCGCAGACCCAGATCGGAACACCAGCCGCCTGGACAGCGGCGAGCAGTTCTTTCAACGGAGTCAGGTTTACACCGGTGATATGATCAGCGACACCTTTCCGCCCCAAGGTGATGGCTTCGTTCCACAACCAGAGCACGACATCATGCCCCTGCTCTTTCGCCGTCTTCGCCGCCATGAACGGCAACGTCGCCATTGTGGGATCATCGGTTCCTCGACTACCTGAAATAATGAACGTTGCCATGAGTGACTCCTTTACTCCCTACTACTGGCCTACTCCCTGGTTAGGGCTCCACGACGATTCTGCCACCTAGATCTGCATCGGCTCGATGGAGGGGGCAGTAGAATCGATAGGTCACCGCCTCTCCCTCGGCAGCGATCGCGTCGCTCGCCATCCGGTCTCTGTCTATCATGGTCTGCTCGGTCCCCTCTGGCGCAATGGTAATCCGAACCGGCCTGGTGATCCGAACACCGCTCTCCTCTACGGACTCAAGCAACCCCGGGGCTTCGAACACATGGGTCCGTACAGTTGGATTCTCAAACCGAAAAATCAACGGCTCCCTGAAATCCGTGCTGCGGTGAATGACGATTTCACTGGGAAGCCACACCGCTTGCTGATCTTCGATATCACGTGCCACAAAGGCAATCTCCTTCCCCCATCCGGTGAGCGGCATGACAAGCGCACCTGTGCTGACCGCCAATCCAAGATATATGACCGCGAGATGAGCGGAGCGTCTCCTGACCCAGTTCATGTGGGGTCTCCTTCATCCACTGCAGGACCGGCACAGCCGCTCACCCCAGTGCTACCTATCACAAAAACAGCTCTGCCAGTCCTGGCTCACTTCGGCAGATCTTCGCCGGCCAGGACTGGAGCTGTTGCCCTCTCACAGGGGAGATGCCCGCTTCCACACGCGCAGTGAGCGCGTTTCAGAGCGGGACAGGGATGCGACTCAGCCCCCTCCGACATCCCCTCGGGTTTCAATGACAAACAGTTCTCCTTTCACATCAGGATGGATGTCGCACCACAGGGCATGCCGCACACTTTCGGCCCCACCGGTTGCTGGATCGAAGTTCGAGGGCGCCGTGGCAAAACGGAGCGTCATGGTCTTTCCCGCATCGACATGAAAGGCCTTGAACTGTTTCCCTCGCACCTCACTTCCTCCCTCCACCTTCACTGGAATGTCTTTGAACAACTTCGACGCAAACCCATGCGTGACGGAATCCTGGTTTCGGACAACGATGATCGTCTCCTGCGACGGCATCGTGAACCCGGTGGTCTCGTAGCCGTGCTGACGGTCCTTGATGATGATCTCCACCTTGGAGGGCGGCGCTCCCATCCCCGGGGCCTGTGCATAGGCGATATTATGGCCACCGGCCAATACCGCCCACGCAGCGACAGCAAACAGAACAGCTGACTTCACCACTCCAGATCGACGCACCCTCATAATCTGCCTCCTTGTTGATATGTACACATACCTCCTCCTCACTCTTACTTGGCCAAATTCCTAATGTAGTGGATCAGTTGCCAGACCTGCTCATCCGGCAACGTGGCAAACGGCATCATCCCAGTCCCCTGAGACCCATTCTTGATGATCCAAAACAGTTGGCCATCCGGAATCTCGCGCATCATCGCGCCACAGGTGAAATTTCGTGGTGGCGGCATCAGGGCTGCACCCATCAACCCTTTGCCGTCGCCTTGCTCACCATGGCACATGACACAGGCGACCGGCTGCGCCGTTCTCAGGAAGAGCTCTTTGCCCGCCTGGATTGAACCGGCAGAAGCTAGAACTGGATTCGCTTTGCTCAGGAAGTCCTCCGGCGCCTTGGTCGTCTTGCGCGGCTGCACACAGGCACCACCTTGAGCGCCACCACCCGCAGCGGCAACATCCGGTATTCCCTTGAATGTCACTTTCAAATAGGCGATCACATCCGCCACGCCCTGTTGACCGATCGTCAGATTCCAATAAGGCATGTTCGGCGATTTACCGACGGCCGGTCCGCCATGATTGATGACGTTGTAGAGGTATTCGATCGGGAGCTTGTCGAATGGAATGTTGGCATGTATCGCCGGTTTTGGTTCCAGGCCGGAAGCTGCCGGTCCGTCGCCTTTGCCCGTCGCACCGTGACACTGCGAACAATACTCTTTATAAACCACCTTCCCTCGATCCACGCTAGCCATCTCGAATTCATGGCTCGTCCAGGGTTCGTAATACATGAAGTCCTTCACGCCCTGCACCAGAAGGAACCCGATCACCGCGCGGAGTTGTGGCTCCGTCGCGTCGGCTAAAAACTCGCCGCTGTGCGGCGTGAAGTCTTGCGGGTTCTGCCCGAAGCGGAAGAGCCAATCCTGGTTGTACCGTTGGCCGGCATTCTGCAGGGCCGCGCTCTGCGGCCCCCCGATCAATCGACTATTTTCCTCGATCGTGTGGCAGCCGAGGCAGGCATGGGCTTTAAAAGCCGCCGCACCAAACTTCACGTCGAATTTGGTGACTTTCGACAGATCGAACGCGCCGATGGTGACGCGCGGATCTTTGTTGTGTTCGGCAAAGTAGTCCGCGAGTGCGTTCGCCTCCGACTCCGTGACCATCGGGTGCTTGGACGGAACGGTGGTCAGGTCCCACATATATCCCTTCGCATAGAGCGGAGCTTCCTTACCGGTCAACCAACGAATGAGCCACGACCGTTGGTACTTGCTGCCGGCCCACATCAAGTCAGGAGCGTGAAGCTTGAAGCGCGAATCCGGCTGACCTTCCAGCCGGTGACATTGCACACAGGTCTGTTGGATCAGCTCCT
>JANPKE010000609.1:0-3227 GCA_031425875.1 Nitrospirota bacterium | reverse complement strand
CGTTTCGCGCCCCCAATCCCTTCGAACAGTTCTACGCGGCCAACATCGGAAGCAAGGCCAATCCAAACATCAAACCCGAAAAGATCAAGACCTACGAACTCGTCGTTGAGCAATACTTGGGCAACCACCTCCGCGCCCTCGGCAGTCTCTATCAGTACAACATTTCCGGCTTGATCAGTCAGACGACCGATCCCGCGGATGGAAACCTCTTCTACGATAACGTGGATGACCTCACGGCGCGTGGCGCGGAATTCACTGTTGAAGGGAAATGGCCGTCCGGTCTTGAGGGGAGAGTCAGCTATGCCATTCAGAGTACTCGGAATGATCAGATGGATCAGATGCTTACCAATTCCCCTCAGCACTTGGTAAGACGAATCTGATCGTACCAGTTGTTGGAGACAAACTCTTCGCCGGATTCGAAGGCCGTTACACGAGCTCGCGCTTGACGCTCGCAGGAAACAACGCCAGCCCTTTCTACATCCTCAACCTGTCGTTGTTCAGTCAACGAATCGTGAAGGGATGGGAACTCTCTGCCCACATCAATAATCTCGCGAATCAGAAATATGGCTATCCCGGGTCGGGCGAACACCGGCAGGATGTCATTGACCAGGATGGCCGAACATTCTTTGTCAGGCTGAAATATCGGTTCTAGAGACCTACTCGATGAAGGCTGATTTCATTCGCTTCCTGACCGGTACTGCGCAGGCGATCGCGCTCGCAACCGTCTTGCTCATCCTATGCTCAGGATCCGTCTTTGCCGAATCCAACCGCATCATGGTGTTGAGCGGTCAAGACCTGAGGCCTTATCAAGACGTGCTGACGGGATTTCAACAGTCGCTTGTCAAACAGGGGATTACCCTAACTATCGAGATCCATCCCTTGCAAGGAAACCCAACGAAAGCGCAAGACGTGCTCGAGAATGTGAAGCGCAACGGCACCAAATTGGTCGTGACATTGGGAAACCAGGCGACGCAGGCGGCAGTGCGAGAGATCACTCACATCCCGATCCTGGCGACCATGATCATCACTCCCGATGACCTCCGGTCTTCTCCGAATACGACCGCCGTGCTGTTGGATTTCCCCCTCGAAACACAACTCCAGTGGATGAAGCGTATCTTGCCCAGTGCCGGCACGGTGGGGGTACTCTTCAATCCGAAGGAAAACCAGATAAAGGTAGACGCAGCATCCAAGGCAGCGAAGGGAACCGGCCTGACTCTCGTACCCAAATCCGTTGAGACCCCCCGTGGCCTTCCAGACGCCTTAGACGACATCGCCCGCACCGTCGATGTTCTGTGGGGAATTCCAGACTCGTTGGTGATGACACCTCAGACAGCAGAGCCAATTCTACTGAACACGCTCAAAAACAAGATTCCGCTTGTCGGCCTGTCATCCTCGTGGGTGAAAGCCGGGGCGCTCTACGCGCTCGACCGCGATTATGTGGACATCGGCCTGCAGTCCGGAGAACTGGCAGGGAAACTCCTCAATGGAATCAGCACAAACTCGATTCCCCACGCGTACCCACGCAAAGTGGCCTACGTGTTGAACCTGAAAACGGCGAACCTGATCAACCTGGAATTACCTCAAGACCTGATCCGGGGAGCACTACAAGTATTTCAATGAGGGTCAGGCCTATGAAAGTCAACATGGGATTACGACGCATACTGAATCTTCTCACCATCGGTCTGGTGGTGCTGACAGTGAGCATTGCCGGGTTTCTGATACACCGAGAAATTACCACCCGCCATCAAGACCTGGTCAATCGAGGGCTCACCATCGCGGCCATGGTGGCCCAGAGCAGCGAGTATGCGGTCTACACCGAAAACCAATAGGCCCTTCAGCGGAATATAGCAGGCCTCCGTGCGACACCAGAGATTGCCTATGTGGCCATCTTGAACAAAACAAAACAGGTCATCTCAGAGCAGACCTTTGCAGCATCCGCGTCCGTTCCAACAGCACTATTGGAGGATGCGTCGCTAGCCACTGAACCTCTGCACGAAGAAGTGCGCACCGTGAGCGGGGACCGTTACATCAACATTGTGGCGCCGGTCGTGAGCCGAACAACTTCGTCGTCTGATCCTCTATTTCTCGAATCAGCCAATGTCTCCTCGACAGCGTCCGTCATCGGATACGTACGAATTGTCCAGAGCCAGCAGGAGCTTCGTGAAAACCTCCAGCACTTTGTCGTGATGACGGGAGTGGTGGTCTGTGTGGTGCTCTTGATCGGCCTCCTCCTCGCCTTGGTTCTGACGCAAACGATCACAAGACCGATCCTGTCGTTGGCGGAAGCGACTGGACGCATCGCAGAAGGCCAGTTCGAAGTCGATGTCCCTGCTGGAGGGGCCTATGAAGTGGACATTCTCGCCACCTCCTTTCGTCGAATGACGACCAAGCTCCACACGTCGCAGGAGCAAGTCTTCGACTACCAGCGAGGCTTGGAAGCGAAGGTCACCGAGCGAACCCAGGAGCTGGAAACGGCAACTCAGGAGGCTCGTCGTTTGGCGGAGGAAGCTCAAGCCGCCAACGTGGCGAAATCCCAATTTCTCGCGAATATGAGCCATGAAATCCGCACCCCGATGAATGGCGTGCTCGGGATGACGGAACTCCTATTAACCACTCAGATGACCGACCGTCAGCGGCGCATGGCTGAAACCGTCCAACGGTCCGGGACCGCGCTCCTCGGCATCATCAATGACATTCTGGACTTTTCAAAGATCGAGGCCGGCAAGCTGGAGTTGGAGCGGATCGAATTTGGCCTCCGGCAGACCCTCGAGGAAGCCGTAGAACTCTTCGCCGAACCAGCGGGCAAAAAGGGGGTCGAGTTGACCTGTTTCTTGCCGAACGAGATTCCGGATGCGGTCATCGGAGATCCTGTTCGGCTGAGGCAAATCTTATTGAACCTCGTGGGGAATGCCATGAAGTTTACTGAACGCGGGGAGGTGTCCGTACGCGTTCACTGCCTTTCGCAGGAGACCGACCGGGTGACATTGAAATACGAGGTGCGGGACACCGGAATCGGGATTTCCGACGAAGCTCAGAAGCGCCTCTTTACGGCGTTTTCACAAGCAGATGGCTCGACCACGCGACGGTTTGGCGGCACGGGTCTCGGCTTGGCCATCGTGAGACAGCTGGTTCACTTGATGGGGGGCGAGGTCGGGATCGAGAGCGTGCCCGGCCAAGGATCCACGTTCTGGTTCACCACGCAACTGGAGTACAACCCGAAGCAGCCC
>JANPKE010000608.1:0-2161 GCA_031425875.1 Nitrospirota bacterium | reverse complement strand
AGTGTCCCCCGCGTGGCTTCGATGGTTGAGTGATCGAGGAGCTCGAAGAGGGCCTGGGCGTAACGTCGCGCAACTGTTGTCTTAATCACCGTTTAGCATCCACATGCGTTATTTTGACAAACCTAAAGATTTCGTGCGAGGCACGAAGCAGACCGCGAAAATTAGCACTGAGACCTATGAGCTGTCAATACGCTACAGGCACGGGCAGGCAAGTTGCTCCTCAACACAGTCAGGCGCGGAAGACGGTGTATACTGGAAGTCGATCGGCGGCGTACGCCCGGTTCCTCAAGCAGTCCCACTCACACCTGGATTCGACAACGAGTGGGGGGAGGTGAGCCATGCGAAAACAATTAGCCTTATCGACCCTCGCACTCTGTCTCGTTCTGAACCTGATTCCCTCGTCTGCGCCCGCGTATCGTGAATACTTCACCCTAGAGCAAAAGGTTCAGCTGGAAAAAATCCAGACCGTTTTAGTGGACGTCCTCACCATCACGGATAAGGGCGCAGTGGATGCTAGCGCCTTAGTCGACATCGTCGCACAGCGCCTGAATGAAATGGGGTATGCGGCCGTTCGAGATCCGGCTACCCCTCATGATGTCGTCTTTCGGGTGAAATGTGAGCAACGTAAAACTTGGGAAGGCACGACGGCCACGGGGGGAGATGCCGACCTACCCGATGCCCCATCGCGCCTCTGGAAGGGGCCTGCCTGCCAACTGACCTACCTGCTCGGCGGGATGAAAATTAAGTGGCAGAAAGAAGTACGCACGGAGTTCGAGGACGCCGTGGCGGCCGCACGGGCGGCACAGGTCGCTAATCCCGGCCTGTACGCGATGGCCAAGTTGCAGGAAGCGCTCACAACCTATGATTTTCCGCTCCTTCTCGCGGCGGAATGGGGCCATGCCGATCGGCTCCTGAACATGCTCGACTCCCCGGATGTCAGCCAGGCCCGGAAGCTCAAAATCATGTCATTGCTTGGCGAGATGCAGGCCGACGAAGCGCTGCCGAAATTGAAGGAAGCGCTGAAAGATAGAGATCTGGCCAAACAAGCGATTCTCTCCATGGGCAATCTCGGCAGAGACGGCATTCCGTTGCTCGTCGACATGATGAATGCGTCACCTCAATTGGAAATTCAGGCGGCTGCCGCCAAAGGGCTGGGGCAGATCGGAGGCATCAACGGCGATGCGTCGGTGGTGCTACCGTTGCTGACTAAACTTCAAGATCCCAAGACTGATTGGGTTGTCTTAACGGAAGTCGCGTGGGCCCTCGGCAAGATTCCCGATAAGCGCTCGATCCAACCGCTCTATGACCTCGACAAGAAGCTGCAAGCTATTCGCGATCCCGACAACATGACGCTCAAAAGGCTCAAGGAGGCCGTGTTCTGGGCGATCAAGCAATGCGATACGTGGGATCAATTTAGTTGAGGGGAGGCTGCGGGCCGGTCTGGTCGTCCTCCTGCTCGCAGGAAAGAGCTGCAGGAAAGAGCTATGGGGGAATGATGACCTTCCCTGCTCGTGCAACGCTCAGTCGCTGACTCGCAAACACACACGGCGTCTCCCCAAGAAAGAGACGCAAGCGAACTTGGAGGGATGATGCCCCTACCGGTGCAATGACCCCCCCTCTAGCCTGTTGATTTATTCACTCCTTGAGCGTAGGAATTGTCCCGATAGATACTCCAGCATTACCGGGATTTCTCTATGTCAGAACCCACTATTATCTGCCCAAACTGCAAGACCGAGATCAAGCTGACAGAATCCCTCGCCGCTCCCTTGATCGAGTCAACCCGTCGCGACTACGAGAAGCGGCTGGCGCAGAAAGACACGGACATTTCCAAAAAAGAAGAGTCTCTACGTGAGCGAGAAGCCGCTGTTTCAAAAGCCACGCAAGCGATTGACGATCAGGTGGCCGAAAAGCTGCTGCTGGAGCGCGCGAGAATTGTTGCAGAGGAATCCAAGAAGGCCAAGCTCGCCCTGCAAACGGATATCGACCAGAAAACAAGAGAATTGGTCGAACTTCAGGACGTTCTCACTCAACGCGACGTCAAACTCGCAGAGGCTCAGAAGGCTCAGGCCGATCTCATTCGACAAAAGCGCGAACTGGACGATGCCAAACGGGAATTAGAACTGACGGTCGAAAGGCGCGTCCAAGATGGGCTCTCTGTCAC
>JANPKE010000607.1:0-3721 GCA_031425875.1 Nitrospirota bacterium | reverse complement strand
CGCTTGCAAGACCAACAACGCCGTGCGCATCTTACCAAGGTCCCACATCTGACTTCCACCTCTTTCGCGTGTACGCGGCATTTCTTCTAGACACGCGACTCGGTATGAGTTTCCGCCGCATGCCACACTCAGGGCAGTGAGTACGCAGGGGGAGGAGTTTCACTGGTCGAAATGATGAATCGGCAGTTGAGGCATAGAGGCGTGTGCCAGCAGGGATGAATAGTCTGTTGGTGAACCAGCCGACAATCCGCAATGACACTGAGTTTGAGATGACTGACAAATGCAAAGGTGGTTTACAGACTGTTCAGAAAGACCTTCGTTTTCACTGCACATCCCAGCGCGTCAAAACGCGCATTCCACCGAGCGTGGTCGCAGCGAGCGAAGCGTAGAGGCATGTGATGGGGCTTCTATCAAGACTCCGAATTCGAGCAAGGCCTGCCTACTTGGCACGACCCCGTGTTCTCATCTTCACAGGCGGGGAACTTAGATAGGTGTGGAGCGGAACTGGTAGGTGTGAATCAAGAGGTTCTGCCGATTGGGTACGCCGACCTTGTCGAAAATGTTCGTCATGTGATGTCGGACCGTACTGTTGCTAATCGACAACGTATAGGCGATGTCTTTGTTTGAGAGGCCCTGCCCTACCAACCGGATAATCTCCCGTTCCCGCTCCGTCAAGGCGTTGGGCCACGCCAGCGGTGGTGCGTCGGTGTCACACTTTATCTTGAAGGCGGGGGAGGCGAGGTCCAGCCCTACGGCGCTATCTCGTTCTCCATAGGCATTGGACTGGGTGGGGGCATATAGTGCCTCAATCACTGCCAGCATAACGGTGGGTGGTTGAACCGTGAGGATGATGCCGTCGACTCCGGCGGCAAACACCTCACGCGTACGGGGCTGATCCTCAAACCCGCATAACAACACGATCTTACTGGTCGGGGCGGACTTCCGAATCTGGTTGATAGTGCCGATGGCGTCGTGTTCGGTCTCCAGATCCAGGATGACTACGTCTGGCCTGGTTCCGGTGGGGAATCCATCAGGGATCCTCCACTCGTATGGAGACACAACCATCTGGACGGTCGCGCGGCCCTCGAGCATATTCTGCAAGCCCAAACACACAAGCCATTGACGGCTCAGGATCGCAATCATGAGGGATGGATTCGTAGCGCTAGTCATAGTGGCTTCCGGTTCAAGACGGGCAAGACCTGGCGTATTCCTAGGGGTTCCAGTTGCTTGTGTCCAGGTGAAAAGGATTTCGATCTCTTGACCGCTTTTCTTAATCTTCCTTTATCTAGTTAGCTGATGGGTGAGTGTGTCGAATCGCTTATAGCTAGGTGCGAATGATACTAGTCATTAGTAGGGTATGCACAGATCGACCTAGCGCATGTATCCAATTTGTTGAATTAATTGACTTATTCCCATTCCTCTCTCCGGTCACCGAGCTCTCACTCGACGCGTCAGTAAGGCACACGTATTGATAGGCTCAAGTACGTCCAGGAAATAGCCGAACTTGTAATGTAGGGAGAGATGAACAGTCGACTAGAAACAATCGTGTTCCATGGCTTGATGGGGTGTAACGATCCTAATTGCTAATTACCCGGACAAATGTGCCTGACCTGCTACACTAAAACTAGACATTCGTCTTATGGTTTAAGCATGACAGTGCCGTATATTGAGCGGCGGAAATAGTCTCCCGTTATCAGGGCTAAATAGCCCTCACTCTTGCATGAAGGGACTGGGACTCACGGGGCGAAGCTATGAGCACTACCTGCAAAGAAAAGCCCGCTCTACGGGACGCACAGGTAACGGTACCGGAGTTAGAACAGGAAACAGTATCGAAAATTGATTGCCAATGGTATGTCCTTCAGACACATTCTCGCCACGAGAAACAGGTCCGGGACCGACTGCTGGGTGTGGGGATAGAACCCTTGCTTCCGTTGGGTAAGCAATGCCGCCAATGGTCCGACCGCAAAGTGTGGACGACGCTTCCACTATTCAGCGGGTATTGCTTTGCCAACTTTGCGTTAGCCAGGAGCCTTGCCGTTCTACAAATACCAGGTGTAGCGCGTATTGTCGGCATTGTGAGACCAGAACCCATTCCAGCCGAAGAGATCGCCGTTCTCCAGCAAGTTTCGTCGATCAACCCTTTGATGGAACCCTGCGATTACTTTACTGAAGGCGCATGGGTAGAAGTGATACGAGGTCCGCTGGTCGGACTCCGCGGCCAACTCGTACGACGAGCGAGTCACCATGGGCTGGTGATCCGCGCCTCCCTCCTTCAGCAGGCCGCGCTCATCCATATAGAAACCGACGAGGTTGCGCCTGTGCAGTGAAACTTCCTTTTTCCCCTCCACTCTTTCTTTCTACACAACAGATGTAGGACGACGACAGAGAGGGGTGGGCAGTTATGACCAAGTCCCGCTTTACTCGAGGTCAGATAAAAGCCATAGTTTTTAGAACTAGACGCCGGTCGGGTTGTCGGGGAGGTCTCGCGGCGGCATTAGGATTTCCCTAAGTACCCTCTGCCGGTGGCGTGCGAATTTTTCCAATGAGCATCAACCTGATGAGAAGAGTCCTTACGTTCATTAGAGGATGAACACCGACGGCTGAAACGACAATTTTCCGAGCTCACACGTGATTATGCGACTCTTAGGGCAGTCTTGATCAGAGATGTGAGGGGCGACTGTTAGAGAGAATCAATGATGGCTATCGCCGGGAGTAGGCATATGATCCGCAACGTTTGCAGCTGGATTCTTGTCGCCCCAGTAGTGTTTTGGGTGGTGGGATGCGCCGGAACGAAGGGGGATTACGAAGTCGACCTGGTCGCGCCGGCTGAGTTTTCCCTCGGGCCGGAGGATGTGTTGAAAGTGACAGTCTGGAAGAGTCTTGATCTGTCGGGCGAGGTAACGATTCGTCCGGACGGCACGATCACTATGCCGCTCATCGGAGATGTACAGGCCGCTGGTTTTACTGCCAATGCGTTGGCGAAGCGCATCAGCGAGCGGCTGACGGAATACGTCTCCTCACCAGTTGTCACAGTTCAAGTCAAGGAGGTCAATAGCTATTTTATCTACGTCTTGGGCGAAGTCGTGAGGCCGGGGAAGTATCCACTGAAGTCGTATGCCAACGTGATGCAGGGTATTTCATTGGCCGGGGGCTTTGCGCCCTTTGCGGGCAAGAACAAGATCAAGGTGTTGCGCAATGTGAGTACTGGTTCCGAAGGACATGAAAAGAAGCGTCAGATCGAAATTCCGGTGCACTATGACAATATTCTAAAGGGCAGCGCGGTCCCAGGAAACTTCATTCTGCGGAGCGGCGATGTCATCGTGGTGCCGTAGTTGAATCGAAGATGGCTAGTTGTGCACTCGGTTGGCATCATCCTCGGGATGGGCTTCGGGATATGTTCGCTCAGTCAGGCTCAGATGGGCGGAGGAATGCCGACCGTTCCAGGGACGGATTTTTTCGGGGCGACCGACCCTAGTTCTATTCAAGCAGGGGGAGGGTTGCGCGTTGTTCCCTCGATCCAAATTTCAGAACGATACGACAGCAATGTATTTTTTGCACCGAAGAACCTACTTCAAGGGCTGACGCCTAGTGATTTTGTCACGACAGTTTCTCCACAAGTCAGAGGGTTGTATGCCGATAGTCAAAGACTGGTTAGAGTGAACGCGGCGGTGGGAGCCGTCGGCAGTCATTATGTGAACAATACTGCATTAAGTTATGTGGG
>JANPKE010000606.1:0-5739 GCA_031425875.1 Nitrospirota bacterium | reverse complement strand
CAACTTCTTTCTGCTCTTCTAATGCCTCTCCTTGCATGACCGCCTGCTTTGCAATAGGCGTGATCTAGGGCTGATTGACCAGGAATGGTGGCGTATGGTTCCACTTCGGGCGCTAAACGTCACCTGGCGTATCCGCCAGGTGTTTTACTAGTCCCTCTCGCGTACAAGTGTCCATGTAGCGCCCACTGTTAATAGGATTACGAACTATGTAAGTTGAGAAATGGAGGAACCTGGCGTGAAACAAGGTAAGACCGGTTTTCAATTGCTGGACGGTGGACTTTTGTCCACATCAACATTGTCGACAGCTCGGTCGGTACGACCACCAACGAACTCTCTCGACCTCTACCGGTCGAAGCCTTGCAAAGACGAATTAACAACCGCGTTCAAAGCGACGGAAAGCCGGTTGAGTAAACTCCTGGAAGATCGGAGCCGTATCGGCCGAGATCTGCATGACTCCGTGCTGCAATCGTTGTATGCCATTGGATTGAACATTGAAGCTGTTCGGCGGACCAGAAGCGATCAGACGGTGGAAGGGAAAGAGGCTGACGACCGGATGATCCACCAGATCAATCAACTGATTCATGAAGTCCGTGGGATGATTCGAGAGATAGAGTCGGGGAGTATCCAGGAGTTTGACTTGTCGTCGGAGCTCTCCGCGCTATGTACAACCTACGAGCAAACGGGGCGGTTATCGGTAAAACTGGATATGCAGCGTAGCGCCATCGAAGTGTTGACGAACGAGGAAGAGCGCGAAATCCTGAATATCGTGCGTGAGGCGCTCAGCAATTGCGCGCGCCACGCCAACGCAACTCGGGCGGTCATCTCAATCCGCATGCGAGACGCGAGAATTCGGGTGAGCATCCAGGACAATGGCATTGGATTTTCATCGGCTGGGCAGCCGCGAGGATACGGGCTTGCTAACATGGAGGCTCGAGCGAAGCGACTCGGTGGGTCCTTGCGGGTTCGGTCCGAGACAGGAGAAGGGACGCATGTCATCGCAGAATTTTCTTTGGAACCAGAGTTGACATCCATATGAAACCATCACCGACCAATATCATTCTTATTGATGACCATGAGATGGTTCGTCGAGGGTTGCGTGCGCTGCTTCACCTCGAACCGGATATGACGATCGTCGAGGAGGCCGGAACCGTGGCGGACGGCGTAGCGGCAGTGGAGCGTCTCGCCCCTCACATGGTGTTACTCGACGTGAAACTTCCGGACGCTTCGCTGACCGAAGCCTGTCGACGGCTGCTGGCCGTTGCGCCGAAGCTTCGGATTCTCGTCCTGACCAGTTATGCCGAAGATTCCTCGGTGATGGCTGCCGTCCAAAACGGGGCCCACGGCTACGTCCTCAAGGATATCCGAATGGATGAGCTGCTTCGTGCCATTCGTACTGTCGCCAGCGGCCAGGGGTATCTCGACCCGCGAGTCACCCAGCAAGCCCTGCGTTGGATTCGGACCAGTTCACACCTTGGAGTGACATCTCATGGGACCTCTCGACTGTCTCCGCAAGAACGCTTGATCCTACCGCTTCTGGCTGAAGGAAAAACGAACAAGGAGATCGCCGTCCAGCTTCGTCTGAGCGACAAAACGGTGAAGAACTACCTGGCAAATATCTTT
The DNA here is from genome assembly GCA_031425875.1 of Nitrospirota bacterium. Taxonomy (GTDB): domain Bacteria; phylum Nitrospirota; class Nitrospiria; order Nitrospirales; family Nitrospiraceae; genus Nitrospira_D. The sequence continues at coordinate 4,119 of JANPKE010000606.1, read as the reverse complement.
GACAAGCTTCATGTCAAGCGTCGGACAGAAGCCGTTGCCTGGTTCATGAAGGAAGCCCAGGTACCCGGTGGTGCGAGAAGTCAAAGTTTCTAACAGGCTGCGGGCACAATTGGTCGATGCCATCAGACGGCCAGAACTTTCCGTTTGGCGAAGAGGCCCGGCGTAGACCCTTTTCACCGGACTACCCATCGCCTGTGTGAACAGGCGTATTGCCCAGAGGCGGTACGCTGAGTCTCTGAGCGATGCAAGAACGCCGCTGTCGGACTTTTTCAGCCACCTGCTTCTGCCTGCAGGTCTTCCCCATTTCCCCCTTCCTCCGACACCCCCTCTGGCATTGGAAGCCTCATAGGCTTTATACTGTGATTTGTGCTGATGTTTTAAGTTTGGCCTACCTGCAATGCGTCACGACGAACCCTGTTGTTTTCATCTGACAGGTCCTCAGAGCTCTTCCCTATGAGTACGCCGCGGGATACCGATCGCTCAATGTCCACCGAACTTGTCGATCTCCGCCGACAAGTTCTTGAATTGCAGCAGGCATTGGCTCAGGTGGAACACACCCGTGGCCCAGAACACGCATCGGCGCTTAGCGCCACCCAGGTAGGCACGTGGGAGTGGGACAGCTGTACGAATCGTGTCCTGTGGTCGCCGGAGACTGAGAACATCTTCGGCATCCCGCCTGGTTCCTTTAACGGAACATATGAGGGATTCTTCGCGCGCGTGCATCCAGACGACCGTCAACGGCTACAGGCTGGCATTGCGAAGGCCGTTGAAGACCGAACCCCTTACAGAATCGAACATCGCATCATCACACTGGAAGAATCTGTCCGGTGGGTCGCGTGCCGAGGCCGCGCGACGTTCAGAAACAACGAACCGGTGACGGGCATGGTCGGCACGATTGAGGACATTACCGCACAGAAAGAGTGGGAGCTGGCCCAGCAAGACGTTCGAGACATGCTTGAGAGACAAGTCAGTGAACGAACCGCGACGCTGGAACAAGCCATTACCGACCTCAAACAAGAAGTCGAGAGGAGGCGGGACGCTGAATCCGCGCTCAAGGCAAGTGAGCAACGCTACCAGTCGCTGTATGAGCAGAACCCGTTCATGTATTTCACGCTGACCACCGACGGCACCGTATTGTCTGTAAACCAATTCGGAGCGGCTCAACTTGGGTACGAGAAGGAAGACCTCGTTGGTCAGTCGATCATGAACGTATTTGATGTGAAGGATCACCAGGCCGTACAGGCTCAGCTCAAGGCCTGTGTAGCCAGTCCATACACGCTATTTCAGTGGGACGTTCACAAAACCAGGAATGACGGAACAAGACTCTGGGTCAAAGAACGAGCACGAGCGATTCACGACCAAACCAGCCAACTCCTCATCCTCATCTCCTGTGAAGACATCACGGAACGCCGCGACGCGGAAGACCGGTTTCGGGACAATGAGACACGCTGGATCGCCGGCGAATTCGACAGGCAGGAATCGGAGCAGGCTTTGCGCGCATCCGAATTGAAGTTCAGGACATTCGTTGAAACGACCCGCGACTGGGTCTGGGAGGTCAACGAGCACGCCATCTACACCTACGCCAGTCCGCGCATTCGAGAAATCCTTGGATATGAGCCGGAGGAAGTGATTGGGAAAACCCCGTTCGACTTGATGCCGCCGGAGGAAGCCATCCGGGTCGCTGGCTTGTTCGGTCCTATTGCCGCGGCTCGACAGCCCTTTACTTTGCTTGAAAATACGAATCATCACAAGAATGGACGCCTGGTTGTGCTCGAAACCAGCGGCACACCGATCTTCGACAGCGCCGGAACTTTTCGCGGCTATCACGGAATCGATCGGGATATTGCGGACCGCAAACGAACCGAAGAAACGTTGCGGGCAAGTGAGCTCCGGCTTCAGCGCTTTGTGGCTGAAGCCCCGGTTGGGCTCGCTATCCTCGATGAAAACTGGCGTGCGATCAGCGCCAACAAAGCCCTGTGCGAGCTCACAGGGTATGAAGAACATGAAATCGTCGGAAGCACCTATGCCCTCTACACCCACCCGGATGATCTTGCGGCCAACATCCAGTTGACGGACGAGTTTTTGGCATCGGGTTTTATACTAGGCATAAACGTTGAGCCGGTCATGGATTGCGCAACATGGCAGCCCGAGCCAAGCAAATCTCCGCGGTCTTTACCCTGCAGAGCGCACCGGGGGAGGGAACCAGTGTGATGGTCGACATTCCACTGAAGAAGGAACACATCTATGAATAAGTCTAAGCCGATTCGGCTGGTCATTGTGGACGATCATGAAGTCGTCCGTATCGGGCTCTGTGCGGTCCTCCGTTTGACACCTGGCATGAAGGTGGTGGGCCAAGGTGGGCGGATGGAAGAGGCGAAGACACTCTGTTCTCGTCTGAAACCGGACCTCGTATTACTCGATATCCGATTGCCGGACGGCAGTGGGGTCGATGCCGCTCGTGAGATTCTTGCCAAGTGCCCCAAGACTCGCGTGTTGTTTTTGACGAGCTTCGCCGACGACCATACGGTCCTAGAGGCTATTCTGTCTGGTGCTCAAGGGTACATTCTCAAGGATATCGCATCTGAGGCGTTGGTTCGTGCCATTCGAACCATCTACGCTGGCCAGCCCGTCATCGATCCCCGCTTGACCAAACATACCATGGAGTGGCTCAAGCACGTCTACACAGAGCCTGGCCAATCCAAACGACCACTCCTGTCACCGCAAGAACAACGTCTCCTTCCTTTGGTGGCAAAAGGCCTCACCAACAAAGAAATCGCCATCGACCTCAGCTTGAGTGAAAAAACCGTCAAGAACTATCTCGCGAATATCTATTCGAAACTGAACATCGGGCGCCGATCCCAGATTGCCGCCTTCTATGCCGGGAGCTTTAAGGGCTTGGAAGTACGGTTACCCATGGCAAGTCGCGGAGCCGGTCATGGCTGACGCGAGAGGAATGACTCCTCATCGCAACTCTTATGGATGCTCCCCTGGTGTTGCCACTGGGGAAAGATCCTCGCCGCCTGGCAGCTCCTATCTGCCCAACCTCTCAATCTCTCTCTGGACCACTCACACAACCTACCAGCACGGCGATGGATGGAATTGACAGCTTGGAATGCACTGACTAGGATACGCTCCGCCGTCCATTCGTCACTGGAGCCCCTGTATCGTTGTCCTGTTTAGGAGGGATTTAATGTCCGATTCTGACTCACCAGAATCTCGAGAGATGAACAGATCACTGAAGCCTTCTCACTCAGCCAGCAATCACGTCGAGGCCACGTTCGAATCCATTGTCTTTGCCAGTCGGTGGATTCAAGCCCCGCTCTATGGCGGACTCATCGTGGCGGAACTCCTCTATGCCTACAAATTTCTTCTCGAGCTCTGGGAAATGGTGTTCCACATCAACAAAATGGATGAAACAGTCTTCATGCTGGGAGTCCTAGGATTGATCGATGTGACAATGGTCGCGAATTTGCTGACCATGGTGATCATCGGGGGGTATGCAACGTTCGTCAGTAAGCTGGATTTGGAGCAGCATCCGGATCGCCCGGACTGGCTGACCCATGTCGATCCCGGGACCATTAAGATCAAGCTGGCGGCTTCGTTAATCGGAATATCAAGCATTCATCTTTTGAAGGGGTTCGTGGATGTCGCCAATGAAAACCCGGAACATCTGAAGTGGAAGATCTTCATCCACATGACCTTCTTAGCGTCTGCCATTTTGCTGGCATGGACCGACAAGATCATGCAGAAGGACAAGAAGCACTGAAGGATGACGAGGCCCTGCCGTTCACTCAAAACAATAGCCCGTCATAGGGGTATCGCAGCGTCCGTCTAGGCAGCGAGATTGGAGGACTCGCTTGTCTCAACAGCTGACTTAATTGCGTCGACAGTCAACGGTTTTCCGAGATGTCCATCGATGCGGAACGGAAGGTTCGCTGGAATCTCGCTACTGAACGACTCGTGCACCAGCCCGAGAATTCGCAACCGAGAGAAGCGTTCCTTCAGCCTTTGCACATGCTTACGCGCTGCTTCCAAGACCAGCACGTCGCACTCCACAACGAACAACATGGGAGCAACCTCCGGACCTATCTTTACCAGATCTTCCACGTTCGCGAGGGT
>JANPKE010000605.1:0-6539 GCA_031425875.1 Nitrospirota bacterium | reverse complement strand
GGGTTTCACCCATCCCACGTACAATGATGGAGCACTAGATGTTCAACCCCGGCGGAGAGAACCAGGCGCGCCCATGTCGGCCGTAGCCGCTTGACTGGCTTTCAGCAATCACGGCGGTGCCGTGCGGTGCACCCGCTCGCGCCAGAGTAGCCGCCTCTGTGTTAGTCGAGGGGAGCTTTTGGTGCAGATACAAGGTATGCCCGAGTGACTCGGTCGCCAGCGTGCTGCGAATACGATCGAGGCTGAGTGGGGCAGAGGACGACATCAACTACGAACGCCGGCGTCGTGAAGGCCGAGTCAGCGTCGTCATGACAAGGCTGATTGTTGCTGCCGGGGCAGAATGGGTGAGCGCTCCAATGGAGATGCGATCGGCGCCGGCTGCAGCCATGGCTCGGACGCTCTTCAGAGTGATGCCGCCCGACACTTCCACCAGAGCCTGCTTCTTGATCAATGCTACGGCACGTCGGACCAGGTCCGGAGCCATGTTATCCAGCAGAATAATATCAGGCTTTCCTGCGAGCGCCTGCCGGACCTCAGAGAGGGATTCCACCTCGACGATAATCGGAAGCGGACGTAAGCGACGGGCATGTGCCAATCGACAGGCCCGTTCAACCGGTCGTCGAGTGCTCTGAAGAAGGGCCAGATGGTTGTCTTTGATCAGAATGCCGTCACCCAATGATCGGCGGTGGTTGATCCCTCCGCCAAGCGATACGGCCCACTTCTGAAGCGCACGCCAGCCGGGAAGCGTTTTTCTGGTATCCAGAATACTGACGGGATAGCCGCGCACGGCGTGGCAGAACCGTTGCGTCACGGTGGCGATCCCCGACAGGTGTTGAAGAAAGTTTAAGGCGACCCGCTCGGCTCGTAAGATAGACCGCCCATCACCCTCGATCTGAAGAAGCGGCTCTCCATTCCTAGCTCGGTCGCCGTCTCGTTTGGAAACCGACAACCGCAGAGAAGGGTCGACCATGAGAAAGGTTTGAACCGCTGCGGCCATGCCTGCCACAACCAAGGGCTGTTGCGCGATGATCTCGGCCCGAGCCGGTACCGGAGATAAAAAGATCGATGCGGTCGTGGCATCTCCCTGAGCCAGATCTTCTTCGAGCCCTTGACACACGGCGCGACGGATCTCTGCAGCGGGGAGGGTGACCATATCTCAGGATTCCAGCATCGTGCGCAGCTGCCGTTCACTGTTGTCCAGCAAGGCACGGTCGCGGGACAGGGTCCGCACCCGCTCTTGGTGCTCAGTAATCACGTCCGGTGGAGCTTTCGACACAAACTCAGCGTTCTTAAGTTTTCCGTCGATCCGCTGCAATTCCTTGTCCGTCTCCGCAATTTGTTTCGCGAGGCGCTCAATCGCCTTCTTGAGGTCGACATCATCGGCGACTGCGATGCCCACTGAGAGCCCTTCCGTGACCAGCCGCAACAATCTTGCCGCCGGCCAATCTTGCTGCGGGCTCACATCGGCAGTGCCGCGACTGAGGTGGGCCAGGTGTCGTTGTAACTGATGGAGCTGGTTCTGTCTGTCCAGGTCGTCGTGCCCGACATGAAACGGAATCTGCTGCCCCGGCGAGTAATTCAACAGGACTCGGCTGGTTCGGACAAGTCCAACCGTCTGTTCCAACAATGCGAACAATTGTTCCGCATCAGGCGCGGCCCACGCCTGGTCCGAGACTGGATAGTTCTGTACGACGATGCTGTCTCCCTGATGGGGAATGGTCTGCCAAATTTCTTCTGTGATGAACGGCATGAAGGGATGCAGCAGCCGCATGGTCGTTTCCAGTGTCTCCACAAGCGTGTGCCTTGTGCTGGCTCCATCCGGGTGTTCTGGCGTTTGCAGAACCGGTTTAATCAACTCCAGATACCAGTCGCAGTACTCATGCCAGATGAACTGATAGAGGGCTGTCGCTGCACGATCGAAGCGGTAGGACTCCAACTCCGCTGTGACGGTGCGGATCGTGTGGGCGAGACGGCTCAAGATCCACCGATCAGGCAAGGTCCGTTGTGCCGGCGGACGAGTGGTGCGTGGTCCATCGAGATACATCAGCCCGAATCGCGCGGCGTTCCAAATCTTGTTGGCGAAATTGCGGTAGCCTTCGATCCGTTCCTCTGCCAGCTTGATATCGCGTCCCGGCGAGGCCATCGAGGCCAGGGTGAACCGAAGGGCGTCGGTGCCGAATTGATCCATGACATGCAGCGGGTCGATCACGTTGCCCTTGGACTTGCTCATCTTCTGACCTTCTGCGTCACGGACCAACGCATGGATATAGACGTCTTTGAAGGGCACGTCTCCCATGAACTTGAGCCCCATCATGATCATGCGGGCCACCCAGAAGAACAGAATGTCGAGGCCGGTGACCAATGTGGCGGTTGGATAATAGGTCTTGAGTTCAGGCGTCTGATCCGGCCACCCCAGTGTTGTGAACGGCCAGAGGGCAGAAGAGAACCAGGTATCGAGCACGTCTGGATCGCGGAGCAAGTGTTGGCCATGACAGGTCGGACACCCAGTGGGAGTCAATTTTGAAATAATCGGCACGGCGCCTTGTAGGATTGTGACCCGACCCTCTGTAGTGACGATCTGACGACTGTTGCAAGCCAGACAGTACCAGGCAGGGATTTGATGCCCCCACCAAATTTGCCGTGAGATGCACCAATCTTTGATATCCCGCATCCAGCCAAGATAATTGTTCACCCAGCCTTCGGGGATAATCCGGATCCGTCCCTCTTCAACTGCCTTCATAGCGGGATCGGCAAGAGGTTGAATCTTGACGAACCACTGGGGAGACAGATACGGCTCGACAACCGTCTTGCAGCGATAGCATTTCCCGACCGCCATCTTGTGGTCTTCGGTTTTCTCCAGGATCCCTTGCTCGCGAAGCAGCGTGTCGATCTTGGGACGGGCTTTGGAGACAGGAAGGCCACGGAGCATCTCGACGACCGATGATTCAACCGACGCCTGTTCCATTCCGGCAGCATCAAGCAATGCGGCATGATCAAGCACGGCAAGACGAGAGAGTCCGTGCCGTTCTCCTGCTTCATAGTCATTGAAGTCGTGGGCCGGAGTAATCTTGACGGCGCCGGTGCCGAATTCAAGATCTACGAGGATCGAATCGCCTACGATCGGGATCTCACGCGTCGTCAGAGGCAGACGGACTTTCTTGCCGATCAGATGGCGATAGCGAGGATCGTCCGGATGTACGGCGACGGCCGTGTCGCCCAGCATCGTTTCAGGTCGCGTTGTGGCCACGATCAAACCAGTGTTCGGATCGTCCGCTAACGGATAGCGGAGGTGATAGAGTTTGCCTTTCACCTCCTCATGTTCCACTTCGATGTCAGAGAGGGCGGTCAGGCAGCGTGGACACCAATTGATGAGCCGCTCGCCACGGTAGATCAACCCGTCTTCATACAGACGCACAAAGACCTCGATGACGGCTTTGGACAAGCCTTCGTCCATCGTAAATCGCAAGCGGTCCCAGTCGCATGACTCGCCGAGCTGTTTCTGCTGATTGACGATCGTGTTACCCGACGTCGCTTTCCATTGCCAGACCCGTTCGACGAATCGCTCCCGTCCCAGCGACTCCCGTGACAAGCCTTCGGCCATCAGCTGCTTTTCCACCACATTCTGCGTGGCAATGCCGGCGTGGTCGGTGCCGGGGAGCCAGAGTGTATTGCGCCCCTGCATGCGTCGCCATCGAATCAGGATATCTTGCAGTGAATGGTTCAACGCATGGCCGACGTGGAGCGAGCCGGTGACATTCGGAGGAGGAATGACGATGCAGTAGGGTTGGCCGGGGTGGTCCTTCGCATCGGCACGGAAGTATCCACGGTCGATCCATTCACGGGACCAGCGGTCTTCAACGGCTTTGGGGTCATACGTTTTATCGAGTTGAGATATGGTCATTGGTGCAAGGTCCTCTACGAACAGGGTGCGCATCTTAGCATGTCTATAGCGGCGCAGAAAATGGAGGTGGCTCTCAGCTTGTGGCCTTGCGAGGCATGTGCTATACAATCGGCCACAAAAGAGCGCATCACACACTTTCCAGTAGGAGGATCATGGCACGAGGTCGTGAGAAGGATCGGAAGACGCGAAAGAAACATCAGAAGAATGTCAAGCGGGTGAAGGCCCTGGTCAAGGCTGGACGAGGGAAGCGAAGCAAGAAGGTTAAATCTTAGAGGGGTGTGACGCTTCTTCAGTCTCGATCAGACGTTTGAGTTCGGCCTTGATGTGCTGCTCGGCGATATCAGGCACGATTCTCTGAACGGCCTGTTCGACGGTTTGTCCAACTGCGGCTCTCACCATGTCGTCTGCTAGGAGCGGGGCCTGTTTTTGCACCGCACGTTGAATCTCATCTTTGACCAGCTGATCGACCGTTCCCATCTGGTCCCGCACGACAGCGGGTAAGTATTGATGGATTTCAGAGTGGACCTGATCCTTGACGAGTCGATCAATACTCTCTCCGAGAGAAGCTGTGGCCACATCGGACACGATGTGCCGAATGAGAGGCTCACTGGCCTCGAGTTCTTTTTTGAGGAGAGCCGGCAACGCCTGAGCGACCAGTGGGTGAATGATCGTAGTGAGATATTCCTGAGAGAGGATGTTCCCTAGCTGTGCGTTCAACTCCTTCTGAACGATTGGTCGGACATGGGTTCCCAGTTTCTCCTCGATCACGCGAGGGAGCAGCTCGGCAAGGCTCAGCTCGCTTCGTTTCGTCATCGATTGCAAGAGTTGGTCAAAGAGCCCCCTCATGGCATCTTCGGGAGCCGCAGGCTCGACCGATGGTGCCGGTGATGCAATGAACGGGCTGCCAGGCTGGTTCATAGGCTCCTCCTGGCTATCGCCACCTGACAGATGGTCGATCGCCTCATCATCATCGGAGTCGGTTGAAGTCGACGTTGGCGGCCAGACGCGCCGTTTCAGGCCCTTGCCGTTCGAGGTAACAGCCGTTTTCTGTTGCAGAGACTTCAGCACATCAAGCAAATCCTCAGATTGAAACGGTTTCTTCAGGAAGGCCTTGACACCCAGCGAGCGAAGGAGATTTTCGTCCGGCCGATCAGCCGGATTGACCAACGAAATCAGATAAGTTTCCGTCAGATTGTCCAGCTTGTTGATCTCTTTGCAAAACCCTGAGAAGGTCATGTTGTCGAGATGATAGTCCGCGATGATCAGCGAGGGCGAGCTTCGCCGAGCGGCCTCAAGCGCAGTCGGTCCATCTTGAAACCCAACGACATCAAACCCTACCGGGGTCGAAATCTGTTCCACCATCCGTCTTACTGCTGGGCTGCTGTCCACCACAAAGATCGGCAAAGCCATGAAAACGCTCCCCACATTTTAGTTTCTTCGAAGCTAGCAAGGGGGGTATGCTTTGTCAAGAAAACCATCGATAGGTGATTGGATTCACGATGTATTTCTGGACGCGGCGAGATGACCGAATGCGATCACGGTAAACCCATCATGAGTTCGTCGATACGAGTTGTGTTTTTCGATGCAGCCGATACCCTCTTTCACGTGCACGGGTCGGTGGCTGAGATCTACCTTCACCATGCGGTTGAATTCGGCTTTCCCCAGAAACCGGACTCGTTGGTTGCGATCAAACACGCGTTCAGCCGAGCCTTCCGCGAAGCCCCATCGCCGGTCTTTGCTGTAACCGACCCGACACGAATCAAACAAAGTGAGCGGCTGTGGTGGTTCGATATCGTGCATCACGTCTTTTATCGCGTGGGCATGTTCGAGCGATTCGACGAGTTCTTCGATCACGTCTTTGGTGTATTTGAGGACCATCGATCCTGGCGTTTGTTTCCTGAAACAGCATCGACCTTGACTCAGCTCAAAGGACGGAATCTGGAACTCGGTATCATCTCGAATTTCGATTCCCGTCTCTTTACCGTGCTGCGTGGACTCGGGATCGCTGAGGCATTCGACACGGTGACTATTTCGAGTTTGGCCCAAGCCGCAAAACCGGCTCCACAGATCTTTCACCTCGCGCTGGAGAAGCATGCCGTCGATCCGGAGGAGGCCCTGCATATCGGTGATAGTCTGCGAGAGGACGTGGAAGGCGCGAAGAAAGCCGGGCTTCACACCGTCCTGTTGGACCGTGATGGAAAACAACAGGGAGTAGGCGTTCGGACCATCAAAAACCTGGAGGAGTTATTCCAGCTTCTAGAGCGGTTCGAGGAGTAACGGCACGAGATCTATTGCGCGGCCATGCAATGAGAGGTCGACCAGTGCTGACTGTGGAGTGGGGTCGAGGTTGATTTCGGCGACGAATGCGCCGACTTCTTTGGCAACGGATGCAAACCCTGCAGCCGGATAGACAACGCCGGATGTGCCGATGACAAGCAAGACGTCGCAGCGTTTGAGCGCCCTGGAGCAGTCGTCGAGATCATCAGGAGACAAGGATTCTCCAAACCAAACAATATGGGGCCTGAGCAGCGATCCACACCGGGGACAGGACGGAAGAATGGCAATCGGCACATCGCGGTTGTTTTCCACCACGCCACAGCCGGTACAGCGAACCTTCCAGATATTGCCATGAATCTCC
>JANPKE010000604.1:0-2436 GCA_031425875.1 Nitrospirota bacterium | reverse complement strand
GATACAAGAGGCTTTGGAACCGGAAGCCTCGCATTATCGGATTCTGGTGGAAAAGGTCGAAGGATAAAGGAATCGGATTGCCATGACCGTAACTGGCCGTTCTGAACTGGTCGAAGAGCTCAAAGCCTGGAGCGCATCGTTTGAGACGAAGCTGCCTCAAGATGTGCTGGCGGCTACTATCGAGCGATACGGGCAGAAGATGGTTCTCGCCTGTAGTTTTGGGGCGGAAGACGTGGTCCTCGTCGACATGGTGCATCGCCTCAATCCCGCAGTGCCGATGTTCTATCTCGATACCGACTTCTTGTTTCCCGAAACCTATGCGACGCGGGATCGAGTGATTGAACGGTATGAGCTCAAGCCGGCGCAGGTCATCCAAGCGAAGTCATTGCTGACGCCTCAGCAACAAGCAGAATCCCATGGCGACGCCCTGTGGGCCAGCCATCCTGATCAGTGCTGTCAATTGCGGAAGGTCGAGCCACTGACTCGCGTCCTCAAAGGCTATGACGCCTGGATCACGGGCATCAGGCGGGATCAAGCACCGTCTCGTGCGAATGCTGGTTTGATCGAGTGGGACGAGAAATTTACATTGATCAAGGTGAACCCACTGGCCCGATGGACGTGGGCCGATGTGTGGAGCTACATCAAGGTCTACGAAGTTCCCTACAATCCGCTCCACGATCACAACTATCCCAGTATCGGGTGCACATACTGCACCGCGCCAGTGGTACCCGGTGATAATCCGCGGGCCGGTCGCTGGAAGAATTTTTCGAAAACTGAGTGCGGGTTACATAAGGCGTAACATGCCAATTCAAGAGATCCTTGCCAAGATCGCCAAAGGGCCAAAGGCTTCCAAAGACCTGACCTGGGATGAGTGTAAGCAGGCGATGAAGGCGTTGATTGAAGGGGAGGCCACGCCGGCACAGGTCGGGGCTTTTCTCATCGCCATGCGGTTTAAGTCAGAGTCAGTCACTGAACTCGCGGCATTGACGGCTGCGGCACGGCAGTATGTGCCACCCCTCGCAGTTTCGAAAGATTTAGCACTCGTCGATGTGCCGAGTTATGCCGGGAAGCAGGATACATTTCATGCAATCGTTGCCGCCTCGATCGTTGCGGTTTCAGCTGGAGCCGCAGTGTTGATGCACGGGTACGACGGCATTCCTGGGCGCCCAGGTACTGCCGGAGTACTGAAGGCCTTAGGTATTTCGGTGGATGCAGACCCCAAGCGGGTGACGGAACAATTGCACAGGAACGGTTTCGCCTATCTCGATATCGGACTCTATCATCCACCTGTGTACCGATTCTTGGAGATGCGCCAAGAGCTCGGCGTCAGGAACGTGTTTCATCCGATTGCCAGGTTGTTGAACCCAGCTCGGGCTAAAGTGCAGGTGGTGGGATTGTCGCATCCACCGCACTTCGAGAAAACGGCTGAAGCACTACGAATGCTCGGGTGTCCGCGGGGGATGGTGATTCGTGGCGTCGAGGGCGATCCGGAGTTGTCTGCCTCGATGGCGACGAGAGCTCTGGAGCTTCGCGATGAACGCATCAGACCGCTGGAGATCACTCCGAAAGATTTTGGACTGACCTTTATCCCATCGCGGGAGATGGCCGGGTTTCCCCCCGATCAGCGAGAAAAGGAGGCGGATCTGCTCCGCCGTATTCTTCAGAATCGGGTGCCAGGTGGCCCCACGGATTGGGTACTGATGAATGCCGCGATGTTGCTGTACGCAGCGGGGAAAGGGACGTCGTTAGCGGCCTGTTTCCCGGTGGCGCGCGCAGTCATTGAGAGCGGCGCGGCAGTACGTAAGCTTGATGATTTGGTGCGACAGCCGGTCGCAGCGTAAGATGAGAGGCAGGACGACCTAGAGTTATGAAACACCTTCGGCAACTGGAAGATCAAAGCGTCTATATTCTTCGAGAAGCCTACAAACATTTCGACAATCTTGCCATGCTCTGGTCCATGGGGAAGGACTCCACGGTGCTACTCTGGCTGGCCCGCAAGGCCTTTTTCGGGCATGTCCCATTCCCGCTCCTGCATGTCGATACCAGTTACAAGATTCCGGCAATGATCGAGTATCGCGACCGTCTTGCTCGAGAATGGCGATTGGAGTTGATCGTCGGCCAGAACAAAGAGGCCCTGGCGGCAGGTATGAACCACACGATGGGCCGTGTCGTCTGTTGCACCGCCTTAAAAACGAACGGTCTCAAGCAACTCTTGGAGCACAAGGGATACACCGGCGTCATTCTCGGTGTTCGCGCAGATGAAGAGGGCACAAGGGCCAAGGAGCGATACTTCTCCCCACGCGATAAACACGGAGATTGGGACTTTCGGGATCAGCCTCCGGAGCTGTGGGACCAGTACAAGACCACCTTCCCACCCGGCACGCACATTCGGGTTCATCCTCTTTTGGACTGGACGGAAATCAATATTTGGGAATA
>JANPKE010000603.1:0-2082 GCA_031425875.1 Nitrospirota bacterium | reverse complement strand
AATCGCACATCGATGGCTCGACGCATTTCCTGACGCCAGAAAAGGCGATAGAAATCGAAGAGGCGTTGGGTGCCGATATCATCATGGTGCTTGATCAATGTGTGGCGTTGCCTGCCGGTCGAGCGATCATCCAGGACGGTGTGCGCCGAACTCAGCTCTGGGCGGAGCGCTGTCAGGCAAGCCGGCGACGAACGGACCAGGCCTTGTTTGGCATTGTCCAGGGCGGATTGGAACCGGACTTGCGGGTTGCCTCGGCGAGAGAGCTCGTAAGATTGGGGTTCGACGGCTACGCGATCGGCGGGCTATCGGTCGGAGAAGGGAAGCCCGACATGTATGCGATGCTCGATGTGACGGTTCCGGAGTTGCCGGAAAACAAGCCTCGGTATCTTATGGGGGTCGGACATCCGGAAGATCTGCTTGAAGGGGTGGCCCGGGGTATCGATCTCTTCGATTGCGTCGTCCCCTCGCGTCATGGCCGAACAGGCTCTCTCTTTACACGCACCGGTCGGGTTGTCATCAAGCAAGCACGGTATGCGGAGGATGAACGGCCGATCGAGGCTGAGTGCACGTGTCCGGTATGTCGTCGATACTCACGGGCCTATTTGCACCACTTGTTTATGGTCAAGGAAATGCTGGGAGCCCGGCTCAACACGATTCATAACTTATGGTATTTTTCAGAATTGATGCGCCAAATACGGGAAGCCTTGCGAGAGGGAACGTTTCCTGAATTTCGGGACGCGTTTTATCGGAATCACACCCAACAGGCGGTCATGGCCGGTCTAGCGGAGTGTGAAGAACCGTGTGGAAAATTGGATGGGAACGGTCACATATAGAAGAAGGGGATTGGCTCGATGTTGATGGAATCGATTGCATGGGCTGAGGGGACGAGCGGAGGCGGGGCATCTGCGAGTGGAGGGGCGAGCGGGATGTTATCGTTGCTCCCGTTCCTCTTGATCTTTGTCATTTTTTATTTTCTTCTGATCCGGCCTCAACAAAAGAAGCAAAAGCAGCAGCAGTCCTTGTTGGATGCCTTGAAGAAGGGCGATAAAGTGGTCACGACGTCAGGAATCTGGGGCACCATTACCAACATCGGGAAAGAGACGGTGACCTTGCAGATTGCCGACAATACCAAAATCAAAATGCAGCGCGACAATGTTTCGCGCGTACGTGGGGAAGAGGAAGATAAAGACAAGGACAAGGACAAGGACAAAGACGCGTAGTTCACACGGGATAAGGGGTCACGGACGACATGAAAAAGGTAAGTGGGCGGCTCTGGTTATTAACACTGGTCATCTTGGTATCGGTGGTGGCCTTTCTCCCGTCCTATCAGCCGGTGTATCAAGCCTTGCCGGGCTGGCTGAAGGCAGTTCTCCCGAACAAAGGGATTACGTTGGGGCTGGATCTGCAGGGCGGCATCCATATGGTTCTGGAGGTGGACGAGGACCGTGCCGTGGAGATCGCGGTTGACCGTTCTGTCACCGCGCTGCAGGACCTCTTGACTGACAAGAAGCTCGCGGTCGACTCGGTCAAGCGGACCGGGCATGAGCAAGTTGTGGTTCAATTGCAGAATGCCGATACGAAGGCCTCCGCCCAGAAACTGATCGATACGTTCCCGATGTTTGTCGAGAAGGAGTCGGCGGGGTCGACGAATAGTATGGTGTGGGAGCTTCGTGAGCTAGAAACCAAGCGCATCAAGGATTCCGCTATCAACCAGGCGTTGGAAACCATCCGGAACCGCATCGATCAGTTCGGTGTCGCGGAGCCGATCGTTCAGCGCCAGGGGTTGAAGCAAATCGTTGTGCAGTTGCCCGGTGTCAAGGATCCGAAACGTGCCAAGGATCTGATTAAGGAGACGGCGCTGCTCGAATTCAAAATGTTGGACGAAGACCTCCACCTTGATCTCCCGGCGCGTGTTCCGAAAGACAAAGAAGCCGAGGTGCTCCAGCAGTTTGCCGGCAAACTGCCGGAGAGCGACCAGATTTTATTCGAGCGAATGGTCGACAAGGACACGGGTGTCGAGTTTCGCATGCCCTATGTCGTCAAGAAGCGGGTCATGTTGACCGGTGACGTGCTGAGCGATGC
>JANPKE010000602.1:0-4453 GCA_031425875.1 Nitrospirota bacterium | reverse complement strand
CTGCCAAGGAAGGCGGGCGGAATTGTGTCATGACGCTCGCCGTGCTGGTCCCAGGGATGCATCCGTCCGAGCAACGGGAGTTCCAAGTTAAGCGTGTGACGCCACGGTCTGGACCGTAGGGCGCTCGATAACATCCTTGGTACGTGCGACCACTCAGCGAGCGCGAAACCACCACGCCGCTGTATCTCGCGCATCAGGGTACCTCTCCACGTTCCCATGTGTCTTCGTGAATCCAAGCGGTGTATAATGATCGCAGATGGCACGCCCGTCTCACCATTTCCAGTCCTCAGTCGGCCGTAAAGTCGTCATGGCCCTAAGCGGGCTGGGGCTCGTTCTCTATGTTATTTTTCACATGTTGGGAAACCTTCAGGTATTCGAAGGATCCCATGCGCTCAACGGCTATGCGGCGTTGCTCCGCGACATGCCGATCCTCCTCTGGACCGCCCGGATCGGGTTGCTGAGCCTTGCGGCACTCCACATCGTCCTGGCGATCCAGTTGACCTTGCGCAATCGCCGAGCTCGCCCGGTCGCCTATGCGGTCCGCGAGTATCGTCACGCATCGTTCGCGTCCCGCACCATGGCCGTCTCCGGTATTGTGCTCATGATTTTCATCATCTTCCACCTGTTGCATCTGACGGTCGGCGTCATCGATCCTTCTTCTGCCGACCGCCTCGACGCAGAAGGACATCGTGATGTCTATGGGAAGATCGTCCAGGCCTTTCAGAATCCATTCATCGTGGCGCTCTACTTGGCGGGTCAGCTGGGGCTGGGCTTGCATCTGAACCACGCCGTCACCAGCAGTTTACAGACATTGGGGCTTGAACATGCCGCATTTAACCGACTCTTCAAGGTCGCGGGTCCCACGGTTGCGCTGTTGGTTGTTCTTGGCAATGTCGCCATCATCCTGGCGGTCTTTCTCAGAGTCGTGCGCCTATGACGATGCTCGATCCAAAAGTTCCTGCGGGTCCGCTGGAAACCAAATGGGACCGACATCGATTCAGCGAGAAATTGGTGAGTCCGAATAACAAGCGCAACATCACAGTCATCGTTGTCGGCACCGGCCTTGCGGGAGCTAGTGCAGCTTCGACCTTGGGACAGCTCGGCTATCAGGTGGAGTGCTTTTGTTTTCAGGATAGCCCGCGCCGTGCGCACAGTATTGCGGCACAAGGCGGGATCAATGCCGCAAAAAACTATCAGGATGATGGGGACAGTGTGGGCCGGCTGTTTTACGATACGATCAAGGGTGGAGACTTTCGTTCGCGCGAGGCGAATGTCTATCGGCTTGCCCAGGTCAGTTCACACATTATCGATCAATGTGTGGCGCTCGGCATTCCGTTCGCCAGGGAGTATGGCGGGCAGCTGGCGAACCGGTCATTCGGAGGCGTCCAAGTCTCGCGCACGTTCTACTGTCGGGGACAGACCGGACAGCAACTGCTGTTGGGTGCCTATTCGGCGCTCTGCTGGCAGATTGAGCGTGGACAGGTCACGATGCACCCACGGACTGAGATGCTCGATCTGATAGTGGTTGACGGTCAGGCTCGAGGAATCGTGGTGCGTGATCTCGTCACGGGACGGGTGCGTATCCATACGGCCCATGCTGTGGTACTGGCGACCGGCGGCTACAGCAACGTGTACTACCTGTCGACTAATGCGAGCGGCAGCAACGTGACGGCCACCTTCCGTGCGTGGAAGCAGGGGGCCGCATTCGCGAACCCGTGCTTTATGCAGATTCATCCCACAGCGATTCCACCAGGCGACGAACACCAGGCCAAGTTAACCCTGATGTCGGAATCGCTCCGCAACGACGGACGGTTGTGGGTGCCGAAGATGGCTGCGGATCACCGGCCTCCTGGCGACATACCCGCCGAAGAACGCGACTATTTTCTGGAACGCCGGTACCCACGTTTCGGCAATCTTGCGCCACGAGACATCGCGTCCCGCGCCGTGAAGACTGTGTGCGACGAAGGTCATGGCGTTGGCCCGGGAGGTCAGGGCGTATACCTAGATTTCGCAGATGTGATTGAACGGCTGGGGCAGGATATCGTCCACGAGCGCTATGGCAACCTCTTCGACATGTATAACCGGATCACAGGGGAAAATGCCTATCAGGTCCCCATGCGGATTTATCCGGCGCCCCACTATACGATGGGGGGTCTCTGGGTTGATTACAATCTTATGAGTAGCATTCTGGGACTTTTCGTGATTGGGGAAGCAAATTTTGCGGATCATGGCGCCAACCGGCTCGGCGCCAGCTCCTTGATGCAAGGGCTCGCCGATGGCTATTTTATCCTACCCTATACGATCGGTCATTATTTGGCGACGGCGAAGCTCTCACCGGTTGGGGAAGATCACAAGGAATCACGCGCGGCGCTTCAGCGCGTGACGGGCAGGATCAGCCGCCTGCTGAACGCGAAAGGTCGTCGAACCGCGGCCTCATTTCATCGCGAAGTCGGCAAATTCTTATGGGATCACTGCGGCATGTCTCGCAACAAGGCAGGGCTTGAACTGGCACTGCGGTCGATCCCGGCCCTACGGGAAGAATTTTGGCGGAGTGTCGTGGTTCCTGGATCAGGAGAAGCCTTCAACCAAGAGTTGGAATACGCGGGGAGAGTGGCTGACTATCTCGAGTTCGCTGAACTGCTCTGTCACGATGCGTTACATCGGGAGGAGTCGTGTGGGGCACATTTCCGCGAAGAGCATCAAACGGCCGGCGGTGAGCCAAAGCGCGACGATACCTGTTTTGCGCATGTTGCCGCCTGGGAGTACCGAGAGAATGCAGTACCTATCTTGCATAAGGAGCCCCTTGCCTTCGAATTCGTGCCGCCGACCACGAGAAGTTACCAGTAATCGGTAACGAGTCAAGGGTAGGGGTGAGGGGAGCCAGCGACAGACGCAGATCATGAACTTCACATTGAAAATTTGGCGCCAGAAGAGTCCAGACGAGAAAGGCCGGTTTGTGACGTATGAAGCTCACGACATCGGCTCCGGCATGTCGTTCTTAGAAATGCTCGATAGCGTGAATCAGGGATTGATCACCAAGGGTGAAGAGCCGGTGGCGTTTGAGCAAGATTGCCGTGAAGGCATCTGCGGAAGTTGCTCCCTGGTGATCAATGGAATCCCGCATGGCCCGGACCGGGGTATTTCAACCTGTCAGTTGTACATGCGGCGGTTTCCCGACGGAGCCGTCATTACGGTTGAGCCGTGGCGTGCGCGTGCGTTTCCCATCATCAAAGATTTGGTGGTGGATCGACGCGCGCTTGACCGGATCATGCAAGCAGGTGGGTATATCTCCGTCAATACCGGCGGGGCGGTGGATGGAAACGTCTTGTTGATCGGAAAGGATCAGGCCGAAACTGCGATGGATGCCGCGTCCTGTATTGGTTGTGGGGCCTGTGTCGCTGCATGTAAGAATGCCTCGGCCATGCTGTTTGTGGCGGCCAAGGTGTCACATTTGGCGATTTTGCCGCAAGGAAAGCCCGAGCGAACGCATCGTGTGCGTGCGATGCTGGAGGCCATGGATCGAGAAGGGTTTGGCTCGTGTGGCAATCAGTATGAGTGCGAAGCCGTCTGTCCGAAAAGCATCAGTGTCCGTTTCATTGCCAATCTCAATCGCGAATATGTCCGAGCCGGTGTCGTCGAATCCGGCCTTCCTGCTGAGCCGGAATCTCCCCATGCAGAGTCCGGCTAGCCGGTACGCTGACGGCAGGGTCTCTCCTCGTTGCGATTCGTCACCAAGCGCGATGCCGACCGCCAATCTCTCAAATGGTGTAAAAGTATGCTGGAAGACACTTTGCGCCAGATAGCAATCAGCTTGACTGTAGGGGGAAGGCCTTTATAGTGCGGTTATAGGCTGGTGGTGGGGTGGAGATGAGAAAGAGGCACATCGAATGAGTCGCCAGGTGACCTGCCCACGCTGTCACAAGGGCGGTGTCTTGCAGGCACGACCGCAGACCCCGCGTGAACTAGTTGCGGCGTTCATTTGGATTGTTCCGTTCCAGTGCCAAGACTGTCACCATCGTTTCCTCGCCCGACGCGTGAGCACGGCGGGATCCTCTCACCCAATTGAGCGCCGGGAACATCTCCGTATCCCTGTCCGTCTATGTTTATCGTTTTCAGGAGGAAAAGTGAGGGGCGAGGGGACCGTGCTGGACCTTTCCCTGGGCGGGTGCATCATCGAGAGCAAGACCCACGTCCGGGTTGACGATATTTTCTACCTGGAGATCGCCCTCGCCGATGACGAAGCTCCTATCGAAGTCGCGGCCATGGTACGGTCCGTGAGTACCCGTGGTATCGCCTTCAAGTTTCTCCGCAAGGCCCAAGAGAATAAACGTCTGCTCACCTTCATCCACTCCCATTCGGGTTCCACGTCCAATGTCCTCTCCAAGGCTGTCGAGCCGATCGTCACCGGCTAGCTTCGATTTCCCAGCCTAGCAGGCTGCTGAGAGACCCACTT
>JANPKE010000601.1:0-7686 GCA_031425875.1 Nitrospirota bacterium | reverse complement strand
CCGATGAGAGTCCACCCAACTGTCTTCTGTTTCGGCTCGGCAACCCGACGCGCTTCGAGCTCCGACACGCAGCTTTCCAACACCCGGTACCGTTGCAGGAGACTCTGCCGATGGCTGTCCATGCCGGTGCCTTCCGGCGCCTCGTCCGTCATATTCACCAACCCACCGGCCTCGCCCAGTTCGGCGTACTCATACGCATGCAGCATGTCGGAGGCCTGCCCTAGTAAATCGCCGATCAACCGTTCAGTTTCCAGATCGAATTCCTCCAGGCTGCGGGTCGGCTTCCCCTTGCCCAGAAACTGGGCCAGTTCAGCCACTTGCTTCCGCATCCGTTCGATGCTGCGGTCGAGAGAAATCCGTGTCGATTTGGGAATGGTACGCGTCGTGGCCATAGTACCTCCTCCATAAGACAGGAATAGCTGAATACTACCTCCATCAGAATGAGCGAGGCAAGCCTGTCTTTTGCGACGAGGCAGTCGGCGCAGCGCCGGCTAGAACTGATTCCAGAGCATTTGATTTGTGACTTCGTGATGAAAGAGCACTTCAGAAGCCTTCACCATCGTGCCAAGTTCTTTCGGGGACCGATCTGCCACTAATTGCTTGAAGCTAGAGTATTTCTGCTTGCTGTCCTCGCCAAGGATATCGGTGATAAACTTCGACTCATGAAATAGCGCGATGGCGTCATTGATGTTACTCGGAAGGAATCGTGCGCGGTCGCCCGTCGTCTCTTTCTTCTCCAACCGCTCCCCTTCAAAGCCGGTCTTGAGCATTGTGTACAGGACGAGGTAGGGGTTCGCATCGGGAGCGACTGAACGCAGTTCGATGCGGGCCGTCTTTTCATTAGCCATCGGAATACGAATCATGGATCCTCGATCGATCGCTGAGACCTTGATCTGGTTCGGTGCTTCAAAGTGCGGATCAAGACGGCGGTAGGCATTCACCGACGAGTTAAACACGAGACAGATCTCTGGCGCATGATTTAAGAGTTTCAGAATGAAGTCCCATGCCACTTCAGAAAGCCCGTCTTTCCCCTTTGCGTCGTAGAAAATATTCTTGCCATTCTTGCTTAGAGAAAAGTTGGTGTGCATGCCGGAACCATTGATCCCGACGAATGGCTTTGGAAGGAACGTGGCCGTGTGCCCCATGGATCGAGCCACCTGGCGGCAGATCAGCTTGTACAGCTGCACGTGATCTGCAGCGCGAACCACTTCGGCATAGGAAAAGTTCATTTCGAACTGTGACGGCGCGACCTCCGGGTGATCTTTTTCGTTCTTAAAGCCCAGGGCCCGTTGTGCCTCCGCCGACTTATCGATAAACTGGCGGAGCGTGTCCTGCGGGAGTGAGTGATAGTATCCGCCAGTTGAGATGAGCCTGAACCCGTTCTCGCCGTAACGTTGCTCGGCGTTCTGCCCTTCCACAAGAAATCCCTCAATTTCACTGGCGGCATTTGCCGTAATGCTCTTCTTCTTGAGGTCCTCCGTATAAGATTTCAGCATCCCTCGGAAGTCGCTCTGATACGGCGTTCGATCGCTGTTCAACACTGACGCAAAGAAAATCACCTTCCCTGCGCCAATCACATCGGCCGGAAGGTATCGGATGGAGGACCAGTCGACGGCAAGACGCAGGTCCGACTCATGTTGTGGTGTGAACCCACGGATGGACGACCCGTCAAATGTCAGATTGCCCAACGACTCCAGCAGGTACTTCTTGTCGTAATCGAGCATATGTAGTCGGCCTTCAATATCAGAGAAGCATAAGGTCACGGCCTTGATGTGCGTTTCCTTCTTAAGCCACGAGGTATATTCCTGTTCCAGCTCTTTGGCTCCGGCCTTCTCAGCACGCTGCGCCGCCTTGAGATTCATCTCCTCGAGCTCGTCATACGGTATCTCAAGGAAACTCTTTAGGTCATCGGGTTTAACTTTAGCCATGGTCCTCATGAATACGCTCTTTATGAACTTCTGGAAATAAACCGGCGCCGAAACCTATTTCGTAGCGCATGTCGGTCGAGCTTGCTCGGTTCGTGCTCACCCCATCTCTATCTCTACTGCTCATAATTTTCAACAACCTGAGGCGGACGAACTTCCGCCTCGTCCGGGTCAAGGCCGACCTCACGAAGAGCGCGTCGCTGACGCAAGAGGTCCCAGCACTGATCGAGCTCAACCTGGACCTGCTCGAGCCGCTTGCGATCGGCCTTGGAGTGTGCCCTTTGCTCGTGCAATCGATGTTCTTCTGCGACAAGGCGTTGAATATGATTGAGGACCGGCTGATCTTCGACTTTATTGTCCACCCTGAATTCTCCAGCGCAACGTGATCGGAACGGTCACGTTGTGATGTTACGCCCACCCAAAACTTCGGTCAACTGCTGCTTTAGCCAACGTGTATTTCCCGGCACGTTGCGATCTGTTAGACAGCAAGGTGTCCCGGTTAAGGGCCCCGGCGATGGGTCGGCCGTCTGGACCCTGGTGGAGCGGACCACCCGCCGGGTCATTTGACGCAAGCCGGCCATCCTCGCTTACAATAGATACAATCGCACCCCATTCTGGGTAACCCTTCAATAGCCGATCGGCGACAGCTTGCGTATGAATGCTCAATTGAGAGAATACATCCTGATCGGCTTCATGGCACTGCTCCTGGCTGGACTCTTTTCTCTCGACATGTACTCGCCGACCGCCTTCGCCGACCATGAGTTTTATGTCATTGTCGTGTTAGTCGCTACGGCCTCACGTTTTTCATGGATGCCGGTCGTGGCCGCTGGAGCAGGAACGATCCTCACGTTGGTCGGAGGGCTTGGGACTCCATGGTTTGCCTATTTGCCGCCCTGGATCCAGATGGGGAATAGGTCGATTACGATGGTCATTTTATGGGTGCTCGTGTGGTTTGCCTGGAAACGGCAACAGGCTGAGATGGCACTGGAGAAGGCAAATGGAGATCTAGAACGCAAGGTCGCTGTGAGAACTCAGGAACTTGCCACCGTGAATCAAACCTTGGTCACGGAGATTACCGAACACATTCAGACTGAACAAGCGCTGCGCCTATCACAAGGCCGGCTTGCCGGCATCCTAGACATCGCCGAGGACGCCATCATCGTCACTGAACACCATCACTCGATGACACTCTTCAACCAAGGGGCGGTGAAACTGTTCGGTTATGATCCTGGCGAGGTGCTGGGGAAACCGATCGACCTGCTGCTTCCCACTCGATTTCGGATTGATCATATAGACCATAGTAATATGTTCGCCCAAGTTCTTGATTCCGCTCCTCACATGGCACAACGGCGTGAAGTATTCGGCGTGAAGAAAAATGGAAGTGAGTTCCCTGCAGAGCTGACTATCTCAAGGCTGAGCGTGGGCGAGAGAACCACGTTTACCGTGATCGTCCGAGACATCACGGACCGGCTGAGGAAAGAACAGCAACTCCAATCCTTGACCGCACAATTGATGATGGCGCAAGAAGAAGAACGTCGGCGCATTGCCCGGGAGCTCCACGACGACATTAACCAACGAGTAGCCTTGATGGCGATTGAAATGGGGGCGATGTTGTCTGACCCCGCGACGATGACCACCCAAGCACTCCAAGCGATGGCTCAACGGCTGGCAAGGATCTCCGATGATGTCCGTCGTCTGGCCTACCAATTTCATTCCTCTATCCTCGAGGATCTCGGTCTGCCCGCGGCGCTCACACACATGACAAGTGAATGGTCAGCCAAGACGGGAATCAAAATAGTGGCCGTGCAGGAAGAGATAGCTGATGATTTCTTGTCTCGCGACATTGCCTCTTGCCTGTATCGGGTGACCCAGGAAAGCCTTGCCAACATCATGAAACATGCCCACGCGAGTCGTGTGGAGCTCGAATTGACCTGTGACGATCAAGAGGTTACGCTATCGATCTTTGATGGCGGTGTTGGTTTCGATCTCAAGGACATTCAGGCTCGTCATCCAGGGTTAGGCCTTGTGAACATGCAAGAGAGAGTAAGATCTGTGCGAGGCCGATTCGACATTCAGTCCGAGCCTGGCAGAGGTACACACATCACTGTACAGATTCCACTTTCAGGAGCGCCATATGAGGAAACCACGAGTTCTTTTGGCCGATGACCATACCTTCGTACTTGAAGGGTTCAAGAAGTTGCTGGAAGAGCATTGTGAATTGGTAGGGGCTGTAGAGGATGGTCGCGCCCTAGTGGATGCCGTTGTAGGCCTCCAGCCACAAGTTGTCATATTGGACATTTCAATGCCTCGGCTTAACGGCATCGAGGCGGCGAAGAAACTCAAGAAGCTGCTGCCCGAGGTGAAACTGATCTTCGTCACAATGCACGCAGAAACGGTGTATGTCAACGAGGCCTTCAGAGCAGGGGCCTCAGGCTATTTATTGAAACGATCGGCCGCCACGGAATTGGCACAGGCGGTTCAGTCGGTGTTGAACGGCAATTTCTACGTGACCCCGCTCATTGCGAGAGATGTCGTAACGTCTTTCCTGAATCCGGAGCAATCCCGTTCAGCCACGATGGACGACCTGACGGGCAGGCAACGCGAAATTCTACAGCTGGTTGCCGAGGGGTTCTCCGCAAAAGAAATCGCCGACCAGTTAAAGATTTCACATCGAACCGTCGAATTTCACAAAGCCAAGATCATGGAGCAACTCCATCTCCA
This sequence comes from Nitrospirota bacterium, assembly GCA_031425875.1. Classification (GTDB taxonomy): domain Bacteria; phylum Nitrospirota; class Nitrospiria; order Nitrospirales; family Nitrospiraceae; genus Nitrospira_D. Next base: position 3,040 of record JANPKE010000601.1, on the reverse strand, counting down.
CACGACCATCGACCTCGTCAAATATGCCATGACCCAAGGCCTTGTCACCTCACCATGATTGCTGTGCGAACTAGGCGGTAGCCGCTCCGCGGAAACCCCGTCGTGGAACTCCAAATAACAGGCACAACACGCTGAACAGTGACGGGGATACCAAGGTCTCTATTTCGTCCCGGTTGTCTTGTCTCCGAGATTCGTCTCCAGCACGAACCGTTTATGCAACGGTTGGATCGGTCGCACATTATCGTGCCCCACGAGCGTGCGGAACTTCTGGATCTGCTCCGCGGAGACCTCGATGGGATCATGCATGACGGCCCAGATGACGCCTTCTGAACAGGGGGGCGTGGTAAAGGAGCCAGAATAGCGGTAGTAAGAGCGTCGTTCAGGCAAGAGGGTCATCGGATTAACCGTATGATTATGGTCATCGGAGACCTCTCCAACCTTGGCGGGAGCATGCTCTAAGAATGTTTCGAAAAACGGATTGTGTTTCCCTTCCTCCATGAAGACGGCCACCACCGCCACCTCATGCCGCTCGTTGTGATGCACCAGATGTAGCTCCATCGGATAGTGCTTCTGGTCAATCGTGTGCTCGCTCGGGACATGGAAATGGAATTGTTCAAGTAAGTAGAGATCTTCGTCGAACACGATCGTGCTGTCCTTATCAAAATGGAGCACCGTCTGACCATGCTTGGGGTAACGGGACTTGGCCGTTTCCGAAAGCGGTTCAACTTCCTGCAGGGTATGCCCGTTGTTGACCACATGGAAAGGGGCGTCCTTGTAAGAAAACTGAATGTCGTTGAGAATTGTCCTGTGGGCGCGCAACAAATCAACCGGTGATTGGGCCATCCCCTTCTCACAGAGGGAGAATTCCGGCCCGAGCTTGCCCCAATGGAGCGGTCCACGAAGACCTTCATATCCCCATGTGGTATGCCCCGTCTCTCCCGCATACAGGCTTGCGACCGGCAGCGTCGACACGCATACGATCGCGACACCCGGGATTACAATCCTCCGCCAAACCACGTTCTTCCACATGACAAACGCGACCGCTGCTAACAGCAATGAGTAGATCTTCATGACCCATCCCCTCCCATATGGATTGATCATCATGGATTGATCATCCTGTCACAATATGGATTTGTCTACAACGAGCCATAACGACCCATGAGGGTACACGGCATCGACACCGGAAAAGGGAGTATGGGTTTACGCCGATGCATTTCTCAACAGTCCTCGTTACGCCATCACCATGCGAAATCTGATCAAGGTCGGTATCCGAATCGGCGACGGCATGCCGGCTCAGAGCGGTGCCGGCGGGACACCCGCCTATCGCGAGCTGTCCGCGAGTGCTGCATCATGGAGCAACTTGCCAACTACTTGTTCGGCAACACGGCTTGTAATGTTCTGAGTCGGTTTCAGAAAACCTTTTTCATATTTGTGTGTCCAAATGGTCTGGTTCGTTTTCGATTCCACCAACCGAAAACTCCCTACTCCCAAATAGTGTGTATCCAAGTCTCCTTCCAATCCATAGAAACCTTCCATCCCATGGTACCATTTCTCAAAACCAGCCAATCCGGCAAGGACGGCATCGGCCGCTTGTGGAGATTGAACGACAGAAAAACGCTCTGACCGGGCCAACCTAGCACTGATGTCGTCCCTGACAAGACTGGAGCCCTCGATCAGGTCAGCCCCGTCTTCCTTTCCCAGGTCCTCGATGTAAATAGATCTGACAGAAGCCAAACGGGAGAGGTCTTGAACGGTCTCGGGAGACACGCTTTTCGCGCCTTGGCAGGCGACGAGAAGTCCACACAGAGTTACGACGGAAACCATCCTGTTCATGAGTTGTTCCCTGGACAGATCATTCTGTCATACGTGGCGTGCTAGAACGGATCGAGCGGACGCACACTCAGAACCGGTAGAGGGCGCCAAGTCCCACGTTTGTATTGTAGTGCTGCGTATGGGCATGCTCGGAATTCAGGTTGCGATTTGCCCGCTGGATCGTGAACGTGACAGCGGTATTATCAGTGACCTGGTACAGGAGCCTGCCGCTTCCAAGAAAGATGTTCTCGCCCCCATGAAAGTGATGATGATCCTCGGAGATCCCGGTCGTAAAGTTGTTGCGTTCATAATGAAAGTCCAGCTCCAATTCCAGATGTTCCATCAGGTCGGCTTCGAAAGCGATCGATGCGAAATGATGGACATAGGAACCGTCTTCATGAAACTCGGGATGGTGCCGGCCTTCCGCCAATCCTCGCTCGTAGTGATAGCCGAGCACCATTCTCGCATGGTGCGTCATGTGCCAGACCAAATGTGGTCCGATCGTCCATAAGAACGTATCTCTCTCGGCAAAGGGCTCGTTGAAACGCCGGATGCCGGCGCGTCCGTACAATTGGATTTCCCAATGGTCAGAAAGACGCTTATCAAATCGGACCGCACCGATATGGGACGTCACGCGTGCATCTTGCAGTCCGCTGAAACCGCCATGCTCGATCGTAGTCTGGCCTAACAATTGATCGGGAGCGGTAAAAAACCGCAACCGGACGGCAGTGTCAGGGCTGAAAACATGAACCCCTTCGAGGTAAATGCCTGTCTGGCTGAATTCCGGATTGACTGCGTAGACAAACCCTCGAACCTTCACCACAAACGCCGTCTGCCCCCAGGAGGAAGGGATAAACTTCATCACACGGAGGTTGGGTTCGAACACCATGTCTTTTCCATGTCCAAAGAGAGAGGTGTCCAGAACCGGCTGTGATGGGTCCCCGTCGAGGCTGGATCGCCGTGTGGCGCCGATCATCGAGCTGAATCAAGCCGTCGCCATTGCCATGCGCGATGGACCGGCCAAAGGCCTGGAACTGGTCGATGCGCTTCTGGAGCGCGGTGAGTTAGCCCAGTATCATCTGGCCCATGCGACACGAGCCGACTTTTGCCGAAGACTCGGAAGGAAGATGGATGCACGCGTTTCGTACGAACGAGCGCTGGCCCTGGCGAAGCAAGAACCGGAGCGAAGGTTTCTAGAAAAAAGGCTGATGGAATTGGACAGGGCTGC
>JANPKE010000600.1:0-2074 GCA_031425875.1 Nitrospirota bacterium | reverse complement strand
CCCCGATTCTGCCTGTATCACATACCGAGCCTCTTCCGGCGGTGGCCCGAAAAATGGGCACGGGTCTTTCGCGCATGGTTCTGCGTGTTCCAGGATATGCACGACATGATGTCCCTCATCCACCCACAGGATATCGATAGGGAATCGATATTCCCTGGTTGTCACGCGATGCATTCCATTTTGCTCAAAGATATAAAGCATGCCTCCGCCTGGAGGCAAGGTCTCACGAAAGGCAAGTCCAAAGAGCAATTTCTCCGGCGTGTTCGCCACTTCGGCTTCGAGCTCAATACCGCTCGGAAACTTGACGACGATGATGTCCGATTCCTTGCGCTCAATGAGGAACACCGACACACTCATCAGGAGAAGGGCGAGCAGAATCATCATGATGATCCGCTTCTTCTGCTGCTCTCGATTGCTCGTCTGGGCTTGATCAGCTGCCATTGATGGTAGTCGACGGTCTCTTTCTCTGCTGGGCCCAATGCCCCATTCAGGAGCGTAAGCTAGGTCTTCTGACCGGATTCCGTTCGATTGACTTGGAAAAGAATCACGGAATAAAATATCACTTCGCGTACCTGCTCACCACGCGTCGATAAAGCACTATGGTGTGAGCTGCGTGAACTTGTCAACGTGCTCGTAGTTAGTCGGTCTTTTGGAGTGAGAAGGAGGCTTGGGTCATGGCATTATTGATTACCGATGAATGCATCTCTTGTGGAGCATGTATCCCGGAATGTCCCAATGAAGCGATCTTTGAAACCAGGAGTGACGCAGAGACCAAAGGTAATCATGTTGGCGATGGGCAGGGAGTCGGCGACAGTATTTATGTCATCGCACATGACCGTTGCACTGAGTGCGTTGGTCACTTTGACGAACCCCAATGCGCGGCGGTCTGCCCTGTTGATAATTGTTGCATTTCGGATCCTCTCTATCCTGAAACGACGGATGTGCTTCTGGAGAGGGCGAAGACGTTGAATCCAGATAAAGTAATTGATCCTGCCAAAATATGGAGCGGGGTGAGAAACTAACTATCTGTAAGTGACGTGTTGCAAGGGCTGTTGTGACCGAACAATAGAAAAGGCCTCGGCGGGCTTCACCGAGGCCTTTTTCGCCGACTGAAATCCAGACAACCTACTTCAGCATAAGCAACTTGCCACCGACATGGCCCGGATGCAAGTGGCAACGATATTCAAGAACATTTCCCCCGGCATAAAACAGATCGCTGGTCGGAACACCGATGTACTGCGTTTCCCCCGGTTTGAGCACGATCTTGGTATGCAAGACAGTCGGTGCAGATTGATTCACGGCGGCGCTAAGCTGGAACCCGTGCTCAACCGTTGCATTATTCGTCACTTTTAACAAAACGGGAGCACCAGGACGTGATTTAAAATCGATGACGGTCATCGGCGGATACCAGATCTTCATGTTTCCAATTTCAATAGCAAAGAACGATGCATCCACGCTCAGCTCCTTAAAGGGCTGGCCGACGACAGAACCCGTTTCCAGATCACCGGTCTCTACACCTCCCGCTTGAAGCGCATACGAACTCGAAGCCCCAGCCAACACCATTCCGAGGCCAAAGAAGACTGCCAACATCGTCTTGCCCATGACTACCCCCTTGCGAATATTAAGAAGAAACAAATAGAGGCTTGTGAAATAGTGCCGCCAAACTTACAGGGAACACCACTGCTTCCAACTAGTGTGCACTCGTTGTCTACGACTGTGTCCCAGCATTCACCACATTACAAGATTGTTTGTATAACATATGGATCAAAACGGAAGCAATTGATTTGGAACTGCCGAGTTTGCCTGAACCGTGGCTCACTCGATGGAATTAAGTTCCACTGGTGACGGCCCTGGAATCGTGTGTCAGCCCTTTCGGTGCCGGACAATAATATACCGAGTTGTGGCAGTGCACCCCGCACTCTCCGCTAAATATTCGCTTGGTCACGGCCTCGCTTAAGTATTTCCCGAAAACTCCGATACGGCAGTTGAGGAGCTGCAGTATGCCCATCATTCTGGCGGTCAACGGAATCGTGGAAACGTATCCGGTCAAACCGGCTGGTCCACGGAATGCCCG
>JANPKE010000599.1:0-1527 GCA_031425875.1 Nitrospirota bacterium | reverse complement strand
TGGAGCAGCCCTGCAAGCTGCCGCCCGAGAGCCGTCGAACATCAAGGCCGTGGTGTCTCGAGGCGGACGACCGGACCTGGCTGAACCATATCTGCCATCGGTCACTGCCCCTACCCTATTGATCCTCGGTGGCCACGTTGTCTCGTCGGCGGTCTGGGTGGACCCAAACGGATACATGTTGTGATAGGATGGGCCACTAGAAAACAGCAGGTTGAGAGAACTCTGAGGGTGATTACCGTATATATCCCAAGGCCGCCAAAATGGACAGATCTCCGCACCAGAGGAACAAAGCCGTGACCACCTATGCGGATTGCACCTTCTGTGGCGGCGAGGTGGAAGAAAGACACATCAACTACGACTATCGTCGCCGCGATCACTTGCTCATCCTGCGAAACGTTCCAGCGGGTGTTTGCAAACAGTGCGGAGAGAAATATTTCACCCCCGATGTGCTCAGGCGCATGGATCAGAGCTTCCATGACATCTTTGAACGAGCCCAGCAGCCGGATCAAGTGTTAGACGTACCCGCCGTCAACTTCTGACGCGCCCACCTGCTTCTCTTTCACTCGGAGGGGCGTACATGACTGACGTCGAACTACTTGTAGACCTGCAACGCCAATTCGAGGAAAGCGGAGCCGTACCATTTTCCCTTGAAGAAGGCGCACTCATAGCGAAGCTGTCTTTCACAACACGTTCATTCACAATAGAGACTTTCAGAGATGCTTGGACTGCCTTCCTAGTAGAAATTGGCCTCGATACGTTGGGGTGGCCGGTACATTTCGGCATTGCACGTTGGTACTGGGACCACGAGATGCTTCTTCACGCGGCGGCCGTTTTTGAGCATCTCCATCGTGATGTGCGAAGAGGATATGATCGGACCGAGGAAGTCGCCGGCTATCAGGCTGATTACTTTCCGGAAATGCTGAAGCTCTACGCAGAAATGTCCGACCGTGAGAGGGTCAGTCAACTATTCGGTCGGCTTTAGGAATTATATGAGGATGGTTACCTCGCCCTTTCTGAATACTCCGACGGATTACTAGCGGCCATTGGAACAGTAGAGGAAGGTTCAAGCACGGCTGAGCATTCGCTGCTGGATAGCGCCAAGAGAACCATATGCGACCTGCTCGAACGCCTCGATTCGGAGCGTCGAGAAAAAGAAGCCTTAAAGGCTGAAGTCGATGCCGGAGTTCGATTCAAGGATGTGTGCGCGAAAGCAGAGAAAGATCTAAGGGCGAGATATGCTGCACCATTTCCCACATTCTTCCCGCCGACACAACAGTTTCTTATTGAGGCAGCTTCCTGGAACACCAAACCCTTCAGGAACATAAATCCATGCTGGAGTCCCATCCTTTATCAGAAAGCCATTGAATATGAGTTTAATGAGAGAGTGTGGAGGCCTGTTCGCAAAAGCGGTGTGGCCCTACCGAGGGAATTCGATCACGACAGACTTACGATCAACCAAATAAACAGGTTACTTCGTAGTACCAACCCGCTGATTAAAGGTCTTGTACGCTCTATTTCTGAACGATT
>JANPKE010000598.1:0-6167 GCA_031425875.1 Nitrospirota bacterium | reverse complement strand
TACCTCCTCACCTTTTCGCTCGCTGCGGCCTTGCTGGCAGCCTTTTTGAACAGCCTGCAGACGCCTGTGAAGGTTCATCTTGCCGATCTTAACTCAGGTTGACACGGTGCAAAGCTCTCCACTAGACTGCATCGTTCCCGTCAGGAGCTGACAATACGTGAGTTTATCGAAGGGGAGGCATGGAGCGATGGCCAAGAAGCGCGCAGCGGAACCGGATGAAGTGAAATTGAAGAAGAAGATCGGCGCAAAGCTGACCGATCAAAGCAACCCGGAGGGGGGCGCCGCTCTCCGGTCACTGAAGAAGCGATTGAAGAGGGAACAGCGTAAACGGCGGGCACTTGTGCAGCGGAAGAAACGAGCGGCCGGAAGCAAAGGCGCGGCTGCCACCTCTGCATCGGCCTAGTCTTTTCGCGGTCACAGTCGTGCCAGGCTCCGATTCCATGGAAGAAGAACTAAAACATCCCCCCCAGGGTATCAACCCTCTCACCCAGCAAGCTGGTGACGAGCCGCTCGCCGGTGGTGTAGCCGAACAGATGCCGGCTGTGTCTTCCGCTGTCGACGAGAGAGCGGGTAGTCAAGACACGGTCGCCCTTGACGAAGAGCAGGTCAAGGATGAGATCGACATTCAGGTCGATCTGCTGAGTGATCCTGACTGGGTGGTCCGCCGCGAAGCGGTCATTACTCTGGGCGAGATGGGTGATGAACGGTGTGTCGAACCGCTGGCTCGCGCGTTGCGTGACGGTGATTGGCAGGTTCGAGAGGTCGCGATCGAGGCGCTGGGTGAGGTGGGCTCTCCTGCCGTCGAGATACTCCTGAAGCTGCTTCGTGATTGGGAGGTGCGGAAATACGCGATTGCTGCGCTCGGGAAAATCCGTGACGAACGGGTCCTCGATCCCTTGATGCTTCAGCTTCGGAACGATGAGTTTAAAGACGATGCCATTGATGCCTTGGTCGTACTGGGTGAGCCGTCCGTCGAGAAACTGATTGGTGCCCTTCGTGATAAGGACGAAAATGTCCGTAAGTGCGCCGTCCTTGCGTTGGGGCGGATCAAGAGCGGTGAGGCCATTGATCCCCTGATCGGGATGCTCGGTGATAAAGACTGGTTTACGCGGTTGACGGCTGCCGCCGCGTTGGAGTCGATCGGTGATGAGCGGGGCCGCGAGGCGATGAAGCCCTTGCTCAAGGATCCCGATATGGTGGTTAAGATGCGGGTGGAGCGAATTCTGGCGAAGTGGAAGACGCCATCAATCTCTCAGCCGGCCAACGCCTGAGTTATTTATTCAAGAGTTGATTCATACTCTGCTGGAGCTCGTCCAGCTTTTTCATCGACACCTGTTTCCCCGTCACAATTTCCAACTTCACCTCCCGCAGCGATCCGGCCATGTCTCGTAGCGCATTGGTTGCGTCGTCGGACTTGGTTCCTTTTGTGGCTGTTTCCACGGCCGCGATAGCTTCGGCCATTTCTTTCGCTGCGTCGCCGAAATTGCGATCGACGAGGTGCGCCTTCGCTTGGACCAATCGAGACTTCGCATCCACGAGTCCCTGACGCCTGCGGAGATCGCGCTCGATCCCGAGTGTCGTATCCAACATATTTCTGGACATATCCTTCAATGACTGTTGAAGTTCCGCGACGGTTCGCTGGAGCGTTCCGACGGGCCGTTGTCCGAGATAGTAGCCCGCTCCGAATGCCCCAACGAGCAGCAAGACAACAGCGAAAAATTTGGCCATAGCGGTCCTCGGTTAGTGGCGACGTTTGGATGAGCTTAACCGGGTCAACTGTTGGAGCAGGCTGTTCGCACTCGCAATACGCACGGCCTCATCCGAGTCTTGTAAACCCTTTACTAAGAGCGGGATGGCACTCTCGCTGCTTTTCCGCAATCCCTTAGCCGCCATCAGGCGAGGAAGCGGCTGCTGGTCCTGTAAGAGCGTGTGGAGAACCGCCAGGGCGTCTTTCTCGGTGGAGGCGCTTAAGGCCTGTGCCGCTGCACCGCGGATTGAAGGGTCGGAATGCCGAGCCAACTCCGTGGCCAGCATGAGGGCGGAGGGATCGCCCAGGCGAATCAATCCCTCTGTGGCGCTGGCACGGACATGACTATTCGGGTCTCTAGTGAGTGCCAGCAGCAAAGGCCGGTTCTCCTTGATGCCAAGCCTTCCGAGACTTGCCGCCGCGACCCCGCGAACCATCGCCATCTCGTCCCCGATTGCGTGGATGAGCGGAGCCACGCCGCCCGGGGAACCAAATTCTCCCAGTGCTCCGGCAGCGAACGCGCGCACCGATGGATCGGGATCATACACAGCTTGGGCCAGGATCGCCAGGCTGGCCGGACGTTTGAGGCGCCCCAATACCCCCAGCGCGGCCATCCTCGTCTCTGGGTCCGGCAGGGTGGCGGCGCTGGTGATATCGTCCAGTTTTTCAGTATGCCCCAGCTTGAACAGCGCGGCGTAGGCGAAGATGGCCTCAGGCCCATCTTCAGTACGAACGATATCCAGAAACCGCTGCTGAACGTCGGTGGCCTGCGCTTCCCCGAGCGCCGTCATCGCAGCGATACGGACGGTCGGCATGTCATCCCGCAATGCGCGGCGCACGGCGCCGGACTTCGCCGCGAGTCCAGCTTTTCCGATCGCCTCGGCGGCTCGTGCGCGTACGACCACCGAAGTATCCAGCAAGCCATCCTCCAAAATTGCCGAGGTCTCAGGCAAGCCCAATTCCGCAAGGGCCGTGTAGGCCGCAATGCGGACATGCTCTTTTCGGTCTCGAACGTGGTCGGTGATCACTCCGAGTGCCAATGGGCGAAGCAGCGAAGCGTCAGAGGGCTGCCCCGTTTGGTTCAATTTCGCATAGATAGCCAGGGCTTCGTCTGTTCGTCCAAGTCGGACATAGCTCAGCAAGGAGAGCCGGAGGAATGCGGTCGAGGGTGTCACGTCCGGAGGAAGACCTCGGTAGAGAGCGGTCACTTCGGGGTAGTCGCCGGCCTTGAAGAGGGCCGCAGCTTTCGATTCGACCGTGGAAGGGGTTCCTGCCGATGCAGGAAGGAGAGGCGCTGTGCTGAGAATCAGAAGGAGCGCAACAATGACACGGACACGCGTCATGGCAGTCGGGGTGAAGCCCTGGTCGCGTATCAAAGAGCGATCCGCTGCGTCGAACCGAGTCACCATGTCGTCGGTGGCCGCACCGTGGCGGCGCGGTACATCAGACCGACATAGTCCTTCAGCATGCGCGTGGTACAGAACTGTGGCGCGATGGTGCGGATACATTCTTTCACCATTTGGAGCCAGCCCCGGGGAATTCCGTCACGATCGCGCTGATAGAACAGTGGCACGACCTCTTGTTCCAATATGCGATAGAGCTGTTCCGCATCATGATGATCCTGCGCCTGTGTGTCGGCCTGTTCGCTGAGTGGCTGAATGCCCCATCCGTTGGCTCCATTATATCCTTCAACCCACCAGCCATCGAGGACACTAAGATTCAACACGCCGTTCAGGGCAGCCTTCATGCCGCTGGTGCCGCTGGCTTCCAGAGGAAAGCGAGGGGTGTTCAACCAAATATCGACACCTTGGACGAGGTACTTCGCCATATGCATCTCGTAATCTTCAAGGAAGGCGATGCGACCACCCAACTTGTGGTCATGGCAGAAGTTCAGTACCTCGTGAATGAAGTATCGCCCCGGTTCATCGGCCGGGTGGGCCTTGCCGGCGAAGACGAGTTGGACCGGTCGCCAGCGGTCTTGGAGGAGCGCCTTCAACCGTTCCAGATCTCGGAAGAGCAAGGTCGCCCGTTTGTACGTCGCGAACCGCCGGGCAAAGCCAATGGTCAAAGCCTCGGGATCCAGGAGCGTGCCGCGTGTGAGCACTTGAGACGGCTGAAGCTGCCCGTGCATCCAGCCGACCCTGGCTCGTTCTCGGATGAACCCCATCAGTTTCCGCTTCATCGTTTGTCGGACCGCCCATAGCTCGTGGTCGGGAACGTCCATCACCCGCTGCCACATGGCCGGATCATCGCAGGTGTGGGTCCAGGTTGGGCTGAGCGCCTTGCTGTACAGATGGTGCAACTCCGGCGAGATCCACGTCGGCGCATGAATGCCGTTGGTCACGCTGCGGATGGGGATCTGGTCGGCCGGCAACCCCGGCCAGAAGTGTTGCCACATCTCTCGTGAGACGCGGCCATGTTCGCGGCTGACGCCGTTGACGTGGGCCGACAGGCGCATGACCAGTGCCGTCATATTGAAGCCGTGTCCGTGCGACTCGGGAGTTTCTCCAAGGCGGAGGAACTCGTCACGCGAAAGGCCCAGTTGTTCCCAATAGCCGGCAAAGTATCGATCCATCAGGTGGTGCGGGAAGACATCGTGCCCAGCCGGCACTGGGGTATGTGTCGTGAAGACGGTACTCTGACGGACCAGCTCGCAGGCCTCCGCATGGGACGACCCCTTTTGAACAAACTCGCGTACCCGTTCCAAGGTGAGGAAGGCCGAGTGACCTTCGTTGGCATGCCAGATTGATGGTGAGATATTGAGTGAGCGCAACATGCGCACGCCGCCGATACCCAGCAGAATTTCCTGGCAGAGGCGCATTTCTTGGTCCCCGCCGTAGAGACGAGCGGAGAGGGCACGATCCTCCGGGCTGTTTTCAGGCACATCCGTATCGATGAGAAAGAGCGAGATCCGTCCCACCAGCACTTTCCAGACAGTCGCGGTCACCCGGCGGCTGCCCATCTCGACGGCAAACCGGCAGGGCTCGCCCGACGGAGTCAGGGCCAGATGAACCGGAGATTCGTCGCGGTTGAACGGAGCATAGGCTGCTTCTTGCCACCCTTCCGGCGTGATCCGCTGGCGGAAATACCCCTGCGGGTACATGAATCCAATTCCGACGAATGGCAAGCCAATGTCGCTCGCCTCCTTGCAATGGTCTCCGGCCAAAATTCCGAGACCACCGCTATAAATGGGTACGGAGGCATGTAAGCCAAATTCGGCCGAGAAGTACGCAATCGTCGACTTCGTCAGATCCGCATGGTGCGTCCCAACCCAACTTTTCTTGTTGGCCAGATATTCGTCAAACAGGCGGAACACCGCCGAGTATTGGCGGAGAAACGACGGGTCTTCAGCCAAGCGTGCCAACCGGTCCGGTGTGACATCAGATAAGAGTTTGACGGGATTGTGGTGTGTGAGCGACCACAGAGTCGGATCGATCAGTTCGAACAGCTGGCGAGCCTCCAACGTCCAGCTCCACCAGAGATTCTGCGCCAGTTCCGGTAGGCGATTGAGGTTCTGCGGGAGAGGACGGTTCACTACATTAGGAGAATCCACAAACACTCCTTTGGTCAAAATCACGCAATCAGTATCGGCAATGACGGGCGATCACCGGTTGCAATCAGGCATGCCCGGCCTTATGCCACGAGGCCCAGTCTTTGGAGAATGCCACGGCGGCATAACGTTCGCCAAGAATTTTTGCAACCCGGTTCAGGAGTTTAGAGAGTTGCTGCAGCTCGGACGTGGTGAGGTCCTCACGGAACCGGGGGTGGAGTCCCCAACGGGTCTCCACTTCTTCGCCCGACACGCTCGACATCAAGCTGACAAGCTTGATCTCCTGGCCGGTCGACTTGTTCTGTTCCGTCGATGTCTCGACGGCTGGAGGCACAATCTGCGGCGGTTCCTGAGAGGGAGGAGCTTGTCCTTGCAGGACTGCGCTGAGTGCCGGCACGACCGCGCTGGCGCAGAGCGTCGCTGCGGAACTGAGCCGCACGTTGCCAGCTGTGCCGAGGGCCTCGGCGACTTTGTCGCCGAAGTCGCGGAACATCTCGTTCTTCGTCTTGGAGTCTTCGGTGATCAGGAACTTGTAGTGCTCGTACGCCTGCCGACTCTCCGATACGGTCGTGCCGATGGTCATGACGATTTCCATCTGATCCGCATTGTTCCCGAACGCCGGTTCCAGTACGCGCTTCAGCTGTTGGGTGACGGCATCTTCCAGCCCGTTCATGAACTCCAACTGGTCTTTCAACGGGATGTGCAGGGCCACCAGCCGGTCCGTGAGATTAAACATAATCTTGAGGAATTCGAGGTAGATGCCCCACTCCTCCTGCCGCTTGAGCTTGAGCGCCTGCTCAGGCGCAGTGTGCTTCATCATCGTGACCGACTCGCCCGACACGGCGAGCATCAGCTCGGCCAGCTGGCGGA
>JANPKE010000597.1:0-5463 GCA_031425875.1 Nitrospirota bacterium | reverse complement strand
CCCGTCTCATCCTGGATCTGCGCGGTCAGGAATCCGTCCCCGATCGGATAGTTTTTGATCGGCATGGCCCAGATATCTGTCGGCGCATCGTATTTCTGCCCCGTCATCTTCTCACGCAAGAGATCCTGCAGCAGCACGGCTCGCGCGGCCTGTACGGCGGCTCGGGTGAGCATGGCTGTTTTGTAGTCGTCCCGAAAGGCGGCGGCGGCTCGGTATTCACGGCGCGCTTCCGCATCGAACTCAAGAATCATGGCGGTGAGCAGCGTCAGCACCAGGAGGGCTAAGAGCAGCGCGACGCCTCGTTCATCAGCTTTTCGCATAGCTCAAGACCCGCACGGTTGCGTCGAGATTGACCGGATTGTCGAATTTTGGGCGGATCTGCAGGTGGCGAACCTGAAGGTCGTAGGGGGCTTGATCAATGGCCACGAGTAATGCCAGCAAGTCCGGCAATTGGATGCCGTCCAACCGGAGATCGACAGCCGTTTCCTGATAGCCTTGCGCCAGTGATTGGACTTGCGGCTGCATGCTGGTGATGCGTTCGCGCACATGAGCGGTGGTGGCCGCTTCCTCCATGAATGTCAGCAGGGAGAAATGACTGTCGGCTCCCGGCATGCGGGTTTCGGTTGAGGTCAGCCGATGCCGCTTGGCGAGATAGGCTTGGCCGAGCACTGTCAGTTCGGCGAGGTCTTTCTGTTTCCGAATCTCCTGGCGATCGAGGCGATCAAGCGTGTCTAAGAGGGGGTCGACGATCAGGATAAAGAGGAGGCTGAGTCCGAGCACGATCCCTCCTGCCAGGACGAGGGTGCGCTCACGTTGCGACATCTGGCGCCAGCGTTCCCGAAAGTTCTGCGTCATGACTTCTCCACCGTGACCGTGATTCGAAAGACGACTTGATTGGGGCCTGCCCCCACTCGGGTTTCCGTCACCGCGACGTCCTTCAATCGAGGGCTTGAGGCGAAGGTTTGCTTGAGTCGCTCCACGGCGTCGAAGGAGGTTGTCTCACCCTCCATGAGGACGATCGTTCCATCGACGGTCAGCTCGCGCACCTTGACCGTCGTTCCGGGCGGGAGTTGTTTCACAAACGTGGAGAGCGTGTGCAAGACCTTGCCCTCCGCGGTATCGACGGCGCCGAGCGCTTTATCCAGAACTCCGATTCGGTACTGGGCTTGATCGAGCTCTTCCCCGGGTGCCGCACCTGGTCCAAAGAATTGCTCATACTGGCTGTGCAATGCCGATTTAAGCCGCGCGACCCGCTGGTCGTGCAGCCAGAAGTGAATCGAGAAATCCACGATCGCTAGAATGGCAATGACCAGACCGGCAGCGATCGCCAGGCGACGGTCTTGCTTGGTGGTGGCGCTGTCCGGCAACGCCGCGTCGGTAACGCCTTTGAAATCGAGTGCGAGTTCCGTGGGCGTCGACGTGAATCGCCATCGCGGCCGGATGATCTTGGGGTGAATCGCTAAACCGAACGCAATGGAAAATGCTCGTGGGGTTTCGGCTCCGAACCCCTGTCGAGGTCCGACCGGATAGAGTCCCAATTGTCGCGAGAGGTAGCTGCCGACTTCTTGAAGTTTTGACCCGCCTCCGCATACCCAACAATGGGTCAAGCGGCTGCGTTCGTTGCCCAGCTGGGCCTGCAAGGTGATGCGCAGCTCTTTGAGGATCGGCTCCAACAGCCCGTGGACCTGATCCACGGCCATCATCCTCTTCCGACGTTCTGCGTCGGCGAAACTACAGGCGTGCCGGACGGCCAGGGCATGTGTCAGATGATTACCGCCCCACAGAATCGTCCGGAGGAGCAGGGGACGTCCTCCCTGCACGAGGCAGAGCGTCGTCTTCGAGGCTCCGACGTCAATGATGGCGAGGTCTTGCGGGACGGCTGCTCCTTCTTCTTGCAGATATTGCGTGACGGAAAAGAGGGCCATTGCATCGACATTGATCGCCGAGGGTTCCACATCGGCTTGGGCCAAAAACCGGAGATGCTCCGCAACCTTGTCCCTCGGTGCGGCCGTGACTAGGACCTCCGAGCCCTTGCTTTCTCGGGCCAGGCCTTCGGCTGTATGTCCGGGCGGCAAGACCAGACTTCCGATCGCGAGATCTTCGATCGGCATCGGAACGAGATTCTCGACCTCAAAGGGGACGACTTGAGCGAGCTTGGTCGAATCCTTAAAGGGGAAGGAGAGCGTTCTGACGAACAGATCCTGACAAGGAATCGCGGTCACCAACCGGTCTGTGGCATAGAGTCCGTTTCGCCAGAGGAATCCGCGCAGCGACTGGACGCGTCGAGCCGGTTCAAGATCCTCGGGACGGGAAAACGGCAGGGGCTGTTGGAAGTAATCGATTGTTTCGCGCCCGCTCAGGCGGCGGCGGAAGCGCACGGCCTTCAAGCCCGTTTGTCCGATATCCAACCCGACACATTCGTTTGTGATGGACATGCTTCTACTTTAGTTTCAGGTTTCGAATTTCAAGCCTGAGCGTACAACTTCGAATGACGTGCAACTCGAAACTTCCGTGCTACTTTACAATGCAATCCTTGCTTGTGCCAAGGTCCCGACGATCTTGACGGTCATGGGCGTTCCAGGCGGTGGCGAGGGAAAGCCCAGTGTGCCGGCTTTCGAAGCAAATCCGGGGCCGGGGACAACCGTCACCGTGAGATTCACTTGGCTGTATTGTATGGGCTGCTGGATGGTGACATATCCTTCGCCTGTAAAGGAGCCGTCGATGCCATCGCCCTTCAGTTGTGTCACATCGCAACGGATGTCGCGGCATGCCAGTCCGGCCGAGACCTGGCTGAATGTGAGCGACAGGGTGCGCCCGTTTCCGAGCGGAATCTGATCGATCACCAGGTCCGTCGCTTCGGCCATCCACGTTCCTTCCCCCTTCATCGCGGTGATGGTCGCCTGGGCGGAGTTGACGTGGTGGGAGAAGTTGCCGGTGAGTGTACCGTGCGTGACGTAGCGGCGGAGGAGCTTGGACAGGTCCACGTGTTGCACCTGTCCCTTGATTGTGATGGGGCCGTCGAAGGACAGCGACGAGGCCGTGACGGTGCCTTTCGCAAGGTCTGTCGGAGACGAGGTCTCCGTCAGTTTTGCGACGATATCGAGCCCGAGCGTGCCGCTTAACGCGGATGTGACGCCGAGCTTGGCTTGCAACACGGCCACCTGGATCGGGGTCCAGTTCTGTTTCGATAAGGTGACGTCTCGCCATTCAAGACCCGGTGGGAGGCCCACGGCCCAATCGGTCACTCGGACGTCCATCCCCGTGGCCCGCGTGAGTTCCGTAACGATCCGTGTCTGGAGCATTCCGTAAGGGAACGTCGCGATCAGGCACAGCACCAGGATGGAGATTCCCCCTCCCGTCCAGGCTAAGATTTCTCGCCATGCTTCGGGCCATTTGATGGTCATGATGCGCCGATCGTCACCCATTCCCGCACCGTCCATGGGGCGGCATCGGGATATTGAAATGTCACTTCGATCAACAAGGCCTTGGGAATTTTGGTGGCCGCCGGCCATTCGTCGATCCAGATCCGGTTCTGGTCGTCGTAATAGCGAATATTGAACGCATGAACGCGGTCGGCCAATTCCATCTGGCTCAGCGACTCATTAGTATCGGTCAGCGTATAGAGATTCCGACGAACGAACCGAATCAGCCGATCACGTTCACGTGTGTATACCACGCGAACGCTCTCGCTTTCCTTGGCGGGCGACGTACTCAGCTCTTGACTCATCGCGAGGATGGCGAGGATGTCGGCCGGCTGCCCGTCCTGTGTCCCGTTCGTTCCCACCCACGGGTACTGGGAATGGCGTTTGCTGAGCGCAATTTCTTCGGCCATGAGACGTAACACTCTTCTGATCGTTTGTTCCTTCGCCGCATGGTCTCGTCCGGCCTCTAAAGATCTCGTCGTCATGACGAGCGACCCAAAGACCATGGCGCCGATCATGCCCAGCAAGGCCACGGCCACCATGACTTCGACAAGCGTAAAGCCCGCGTCGGATTTAGAAAGTCGAACGGCCGGCAAAGACATAGGTGCTGACCTCTAGCGATTCTTCCAGCCCGCCCCGCGGCCACGAGACCTTGATCCGGATCTCCCGAATCAACTCCAGCGGGGTGGGGGCGATCGTCCGTTTCCATCTGTACCCGATCGCTCTCGGAACTGCTTGGATGGTGGTTTGTGCACCAAGCGGGAGGTTCAGGAACTCTCCGCTGGTTTCCCCGATGGCATATTGTCCTGAAAGTTCGGTCTCCAATAGTTTCTCCTGGGCCAGCAGGGTGGCGGAGGTCAGTTCAGACGCTCTCTCTTGAAGTCCCAGGTCGAAATTTCTGAGGCCGAGAAGAATCGGGAGCGCAATCGCCAGCAGGGCGATGGCGAGTAGCACTTCGAGTAGCGTGAATCCATCTTCATTAGGCTTAGTTCGATGTCCATCTTGGGCCATTGCAATCTACTACTGGTTCGGAAACAACCCGCTCTGCGAGGCTCCCGCCCCTCCTTGCTGGTGTGCCTTCAAGAGCAACCGGACTCGGTCGGGGATGATTGGGTTCAGGGGAGGGTCGAGTCGTTCGTCGCTGACCCGAATTCCTCCTGTCAATGAATCGACCGCCAGTCCCAAGAGATTGTTCTTCGCATCCATCAGATACATCGTGATCGGCTCAATCCGGCCATTGGCGAAGAAGGACACGTCGACTCTTCCGGAAAACCGTTTCTCTTGGCCGATGGCGACCTCTGTAAATCGGATCGATTCCGGTAGCGAACGAGGGATCTTCCAGGCGGGATCAAGCGGGATCCGCTCCTCCTTGCCCTCCACCAGCATCATCCAGTAAGTTCCCTGATCGATGTCGAGGTAGAGCTTCAGGGGCTTTTGGCTTGTGGCCGCCAGCCCTTGAAAGGTTCGAAGGACGCCGACCAGTTTCCGTCCGGTGGAGCTCAAGTCCTCGGTAAGACTAATTCGCGGGAAGACGACGGCCACGATAACAGTCAGGAGAAATAGGACGATCAGCATTTCGAGAATGGTGAAGCCTGTTGCAACGCGTAAGGGGTGAGCAGTGAGGGGTGAGGGGGATGGACCAAGGCATACGGCACGGCATGAGCCGTCATGCGGGGGTATCCTCTCCAGTGACCAATAACCGGTGACCATTACCGTCCTATTCTTTGTCGAGGTTCCAATTGGTGATGTCGGCGTTCACGCCCTCGCCACCGACCTCGCCGTCCGTCCCAAGGGAGGTGATTTCATACTCCACTTTGTACTCTCCTCGTTGGACTGGGCTGAGATATTTATAGGGATTGCCCCAGGGATCTTCCGGCAGCTTGGGCAGGTATCCTCCGAGCTTCCATTTCTTCGGGATCACTCCGACGGAGGGCTTTTCAACAAGCGACTTGAGGCCCTGTTCTGTCGAGGGATAGACACCGTTATCCAGTTTGTAGAGTTGCAGCGCCCCTTCGATATTGCGAATCTGGACTTTGGCCGC
>JANPKE010000596.1:0-2315 GCA_031425875.1 Nitrospirota bacterium | reverse complement strand
CTCGGTCTCTAGGAAAGCCGGCACTGTCCCTTGAACAGTCCCTGGTGAACCGGTTTCAGCACTCACACTCTGAATTCCCCCAAAGATCGGCGTGATCAACAACGGCAGAACCAGCATCCGGGAAACAGTAAGTCTATTCATGAGATCCTCCTACTCAGGTCTGGCGCTAAAAAGGCTTAATTGGTGTATTGCACACACTCGATCGAATGGTACGCAAACACCATGCTACACACCTTCCTATATCAAGTGCCTTGTTGAATTGGGGATCACGCCACTGTGCCCGCAGTTGCGAAGCCGTCATCCGGATCATTTGGTTCTGAGGAGACAGACTGTCCCTCACTAATGAGGCCCACGGTTTATTGTGCTAGGTAAGACCCTAGTGGGAGCGGGGGTGAGAAGAGACCAAAAACAGTGTGAAATTCATATAACGCCCATCAAGCAGCCGGTGACTTAGACTCAGTAGCCGAAGCTTAGACAGTCTTGTACTAGCCACCCCGCTCTACTCAAACTCGGAGTGGTGCGCCGGTGTCATCGTTGTCCGGGTGCATGTCCCTCTCATCGACAGGCGGTACCTTGACGTCCAAAATTCTCACGTCAATCACCACGCGCTTCCCGGCTAACGGATGGTTGAAGTCTACTTTGGCCATGGTCTCTGATAAATCCACTAGGACGCAAGGCGTACCATCTTCGGTGGCCAACACCATTCCCGGCTCAGCGCCTTCCGGTAAGCGATCCTTGCTGACCTCCAACTGCTTTGCTGCATCGTATGGACCAAAGGCCTCATCGGAGCTGAGCTCAACTCGTTTTGTTTCACCTTGTTTCATGCCTGTGAGTGCCACTTCCAGGTTGGGCAGAAGTTCATGGTCACCCGGTACGAACTGGGTGAAATGAGAGGGGATGAAGAGGGTGGATTCGGGTATGGTGATGGTATACGCCATCACGACCACCGTTCCTGCCGCGATCGGAAGACCGTCAGCGGAACCTTCCCGCACTGCGCTACCTGACATCAAAAGGCTTTGAGGGGCTGTCACAGATGTAGCGTAAAGTTGAAAGACGACCAAAAGAGCAAGAACAAGCGTGACGAAATAGACAGTCCACATGTTGAGTGAAACTGCGCATCTTAGACCTTTCATGACCGCCTCCAATCACTTACTTCACACGTACTCTGAATTTTATGTGGAGTGATACGTGATCCTTGTGAGCTTCCTGAAGTCGGGCTAATTAAGGCCCTTCTTCGCTGTCGTGCCGTTCCGCACGGGTTTGAGTTCCCACCGCTCCTCGTTTCGCTGCGCGATCTTCTCCTCCCAACAAGAGCAAGAGCTAGGCCCTTGCCGCTGAGCCATAATAGATCGCCCATGCATGGAGGCCGAGGGGAGGATGGCAGACGTACCAGATAACTAGGAGTTCCCCGGGTGGTCATCGCACGGCACCCCTCATACCATCGGCTATCATGATCTTTAGTGTCTTTGGGTGGAATCCGAGATGATTGACTCCCTATTTGCTCTCGTTCTTCGGTTCTATCGCCATCCTCATCGGTATCCCCTACGGTGAAGAGTTGTGGCGCTGTGTAAAAGCTGGGCGTGGCCGTGAACTCGCCGTTTCCACAGGCCAGACAATATCTTGACCCATCTTTCTTCAAAACCATGTCGAACGCGCTAATCTCACCAGTGCACTGAGACGACAACGCCCCCAAGGAACACCTCACGCAACCATGAAGCACAAGTCATCCCCAGAGAACACGCGGGTATCGCCATATCGAACGATGCGCGAGCGGACTCGTGTGCTGGCCGAGTTAGAAGACTGGCTCGAGCGACCCATGCAGTGGCTTGGGTTGGTCTGGCTAGTCCTCGTGGTAGTCGACCTCATCGGGCCACCTAATCGGATCCTTGAATGGTTGGCCGGCGCTCTATGGTGCGTCTTTCTTCTCGATTTTCTCATTCGCTTCACTCTAGCGCCTCGTAAGTACGTCTATGTGCGGGACAACGTCTTCGTAGCTGCTTCGCTGGTCGTGCCTGCGCTGCGGATGTTGCGATTAGCCGCATTGGTGCCGGCCCTCCGCGCTGCGAGGGGACTGAAGCTCGCTCGACTGATCGGGGGCGTGAATCGAACGATATTCTCGTTAAGAAGCCTCACCAGAGGGGGCGGCTTTCAGTATGTGATGCTTTTGACCGTGGCCGTTATTTTCGTTGGAGCCGCCGGCATCTACGCATTTGAAAACGATATCGCCGGTGACCCCGGAATCAAAGATTTCGGAACCGCGCTGTGGTGGACCAGCATGATTATTACGACGATGGGGTCTGATTATTGGCCCAGAA
>JANPKE010000595.1:0-1788 GCA_031425875.1 Nitrospirota bacterium | reverse complement strand
CCGCGACCATAGTCTCAGTACGATCGCATTGGAACGATTGGGCGAACGACTCGGATCGGGCAAGCAGGAGAAAGCCCAACCGCAATCGTTGTTCGAAGTCGATACCGGGTCTCGCGAGGAGACCGCGGAAGCCGCTGCTGCTCTGGCCAAGCTCAAACCAATCCTCATTGAACGGTTGACGGATCAGGGGAGCGTGAAACTCTTCACCGAAGTCGAAATGCCGCTCGTCCCAGTATTGGCCGACATTGAGCGGAATGGGTTCTTGCTGGATGTCGACGGCCTCCGCGGGTTGAGTCAAGAGCTTGAGCGTGAGCTCGACCGCATGATGGAAACTATTGCCAGAGAGGCCGGAGGGGAATTCAACATCAATTCGCCGAAACAACTCGCGACGGTCCTCTTTGAGAAGCTCGGCCTGAAACCCCTGCGAAAAACGAAGACCGGCTATTCGACCGATGAAGACACCCTTACCCAACTCGCCACGCAGCACGAATTACCAGACCAGATTCTCAGCTATCGAAGCCTGAGCAAGCTCAAGTCGACCTACGTGGATGCGCTGCCGGAACTAGTACATCCGGAGACAAAACGGCTCCACACTTCCTTGAACCAGACCGTCGCCGCAACCGGACGGCTCTCCTCCACTGATCCGAATCTCCAAAACATTCCCGTGAAAGGCGACTACGGCCTCCGCCTCCGCGAAGCCTTCGTCGTGCCAAAAGGCCATGAACTCCTCTGTGCCGACTACAGCCAAATCGAGCCACGCATCCTTGCCCATCTTTCACAAGATCCACGCCTGCTTGCCGTCTTTGCCAAAGGCGAGGATATCCACATGGCCACGGCCATGGAAATCTTCGGCCTGCCCTCCAGTCAGATCACAAGGGACATGCGCCGTGCGGCCAAGACCGTTGTCTTCGGGATCGTCTACGGCATCAGCCCGTTCGGTCTTTCTCAGAACCTCGGCGTACCCCAGGCCGAGTCAAAGAAATACATCGACACCTTCTTTGAGCGTTTCGCAGCCGTCCGGGCCTTGATGGATCGAAACATCGCCGAAGGACGAGAGAAGGGTTACACCACCACCATCCTCGGTCGCCGCCGACCGATTCCTGAATTGCAAAGTGGCGATCCTGCCCAGCGCGGCGTTGGTGAACGCATGGCCGTGAATAGCCCCATCCAAGGGTCAGCGGCGGATCTGATCAAAGTGGCCATGATCAACGTGCATAAGAGGCTCCACGAAGAGCTGCCGCACGTAAAAATGATCCTTCAAGTCCACGACGAATTGATCTTCGAAGTACCCGATCATGACCTAGAGGAAGCGAAACGGCTCGTGAAGCAGGAGATGGAGGGCGTCGGCAAGCAGTTGGGCCTATCGGTGCCGCTCAAAGTCGATCTGGGCGTCGGCAAAAACTGGCGCGTGGCGCATCCGTAATTTTAATCACAACGAGGTGATATATGTTGACCATTCGCATTTCAGTCGCTTGGACGATAGCAGTCACTAGCCTTGGCGCCTTCGGGCTTTTACTCTTACTTGGTCAACCGTTCGCGGTGAAGGCCCAAGAGTCAAAACGATTTCAGTATGAAATCGTCGAGGTACTTCCCGACACCCAAAATATGCAAACCAAGTTGAACGAGTATGGGGCCGGTGGATGGGAATTGGTGGCGGTCTCGATGGGCAATATGACCGAGCCGAGGCTGATCTTTAAGAAGTAGTCCGTCTGGCTGGCTGAAAACCGATCGCCGCTGACTCTTCATCAGCTGGAAATCACTCTTTTGTGCCGTCCAGTGCAGTTTCCG
>JANPKE010000594.1:0-8409 GCA_031425875.1 Nitrospirota bacterium | reverse complement strand
TTGATCCGGTGGATCAAATCCCCGACGCAAGTGGCGGGCGCCGCAGCGAACGTGGCGGCCCCTGGTGGCGGGATAATCTGCTCACCCTGCAATCAATGATTCCTACAAGGAATACAGTGGGATAAACTTCCCACATGCTGGATCACACCCTGACCTTGCCGGAAGACCCCGAGGAGCTGCACAGCTTCACCGCGCGGCTTCTGGCCGAGGTGAAGGCGCAGGCGATCCTGATCGAGAAGCTGCGGCACCAGCTGGCCGGGCACCGCGCGCACCGGTTTGGCG
Source organism: Nitrospirota bacterium (assembly GCA_031425875.1). GTDB lineage: Bacteria > Nitrospirota > Nitrospiria > Nitrospirales > Nitrospiraceae > Nitrospira_D. Next base: position 8,127 of record JANPKE010000594.1, on the reverse strand, counting down.
CGTCGTCCGAGACCGCGGAACAGCTTCAGCTGGCGCTTGAGAGTGAGCCATTGAGGCGCCATTGGTTCGAGCCCAATGGCGAACGAGATCGCCGCCTCCGCAATGACCGCGCGGATGAAGCTGCCGGATATCGAGGAGAAGGACAAACCCAAGCGCCGCCCGATCCCGGATCACATCCCGCGGATGGAAGTGGAACTGACGCCCGGTGCCGATGACTGCGCCGACTGTGGCGGGTGGGCTCACCAGAGGCTTTGCCGTCAGTCCAAGAGGTCAAGAAGTCCGTTCGATCGCTGATCACGCAACAGCTTTTAACCTTCATCGCAGATGTGAAGGCCAAGCATGCGAAGGATGCTGCGCCGCTTCTGGCGGAAAAGGCGGCACTCGTCGCTGCGCAAAAGGCCGAACGTGCCCGCCTGACAGCAGCGCAAGAAAAGCGGTGGCAGGTAGAGAGCCAAGAACGCTCTGACCGCTTGCGGTCTGGCTTGAGAGGTCTCCTCGACACGATCACGGGACGGGCGCGGGTCGTTCGTGACGCGAATGCTCTTGAGGCATTTCGGTGCGCAAAACGGGATCAAGCGCAACGTGACACTCTGGTTCTTGCACAGATTGAGGACCGCCAGGGGCTTCAGAGGCGCTTCGACGCTCTCAAGAAAAAGCAGGTTCAGGATCGCAGGCTGCTCGCCCGCGATGTGACGCAATTCCTGCGCGCTTCGGCACGCAGGTCGGAAACGGGTGCGCAACGGTCAGAGATTGATCGTTCGCATGAGGCCACGCGGCCCCGTAATGGGGGTCGCAATCGCGGCTCCCGGTTTGAACTCTAAAGGGAGTAACTTCGATGGATAAGAAGATCTTCAAAACACTGGCCCTAGCCGTGGGAAGCATTTTGCTTTTCTGTTGGGTGATCCACTGGATCAGCCTTCTTGACTACCTCCTCAATCGCGGACTTGACAGCTTTCTGTGGCGTATGACCGCATTCGACTTGGCGACTCTTCGGATCATGGTGATCGCTGCCGCAACGGCCATCGGTTTTGCACTTGGCTGGTTTCTGTCGCCACATGCACGTGACGTCCGCAACTTTGTCCTGGTCGGTCTTGCGGTTGTGGCAAGTCTCGTCGCCTTTATCGATGGGGGCTATCTCGGCTGGGGGCTCACCTGGATCATGGCATGGATCGGATTTTTTTTGCAGCTTTGGGCTACTGGCTGCGCACTGCAATCAGAGCCCTCGCACAAACCCCGACGACGTTCGGGTCATCTCATTGGGCAACGCCCGAAGAGATCGCCGCGAACAACCTGTTCGGGACAGAAGGCATCCGTATCGGCGCTGCGTTCAACGGCGAGGTCAGCGAGACGATTTCCTATTCAAGGGATCGGCATGTGCTGCTGATCGCGCCAACCCGGAAGGGGAAGGGAACGACGCAGATCGTGACCAACCTGCTCTCCTACACGGGGTCAGCGCTGGTGATCGACCCTAAGGGCGAAAACGCCCTGATCACTGCGGCGGCTCGGCATGAGATGGGTCAAGAAATCTATGTTCTTGATCCTTGGGGATTGGTGATCGGAGCCGATGAAAGTCCTGCGCGGTTTAACCCGCTGGACTGGCTAGAGGCTGGCGACGTCGACATCACCGAGAATGCGATGCTGTTGGCAGATGCGATGATTGTGAGCGAAGGGCAGAATGATGCGTTCTGGGTCGAAGAGGCCAAGGCGTTGCTGCTAGGGATCATCCTTTATGTGGCAACGGCCTCGGAAGAGGCTGGGCAACGGACGCTTGCTCGCGTGCGTGACCTCATGTTGCTGGATGGGGAAGACTTGAAGACCTTGTTCACCCGCATGCTTGATTCTCCGCATCATATCGTCGCAAGCACGGGCGCACGGTGCCTGCAAAAGGAAGAGAAGCTGCTGGCGAACGTGATCGCTTCGGCCCAAGCGCAAACCCACTTCCTGGACAGTGCGCGCATGCGGGAAAGCCTGTCGGCGTCTGACTTCAGGTTCGAAGACCTGAAGACCAGACCGATGACCGTCTATCTGGTGATCCCTGCGGATCGGCTGCATGCCTTCGGGCGCTGGCTGAGGATGATCATCCAGATGGCGATCACGGTGAACGCGCGCAACATCGCCGTGCAACCAGAAAAGCCGGTCTTGTTCATGCTGGATGAAATGCCAGCCCTGGGCAGGCTGACCATGGTCGAGCAGGGCTATGGCTTGATGGCAGGCTTTGGGATGCAGCTTTACGGCGTGGTTCAAGACCTGAGCCAGCTGAAGGCAGTCTATGGCGATGGATGGGAAACCTTCATAGCCAACTCAGGGCTGATCCAGTACATGGGCAGCCGTGATCGGACGACGGCTGAATACTTCTCCGCGCTCTGCGGTGAAACCACGGTTTGGAACCTGAGCTCTGCTGTTGCGACAGCGATCGGTGCATCGCATGGCAAAGATGGCGTCACGCGGTCTGAGTCCGACACCACCACTGACACGCGGGCGGCATCGCAGCGCAAGCTGGCCTACCCTGACGAGCTGATGCGGATGCATCCTGACAAGCAGTTGGTCTTCATCGATGAGATGAGCCCGATGATTGCCACCAAAATCCGCTGGTTCGAAGACGTAGAACTGGCGGCCAAGGGTGTGAACCTGCATGCGAACTGATCACTTGGTGCGGCGGGGGCAACCCCGCCGCATCCTCGTTCAAGCCATAGGACAAGCAACATGGCCCCAGATCACCCGAAAAAACCGTTCAATCTCGCAGTCAGCAATCAGCCTGAACATGTTGATAACAAGCCCAAATTTGAACCTGATATTCGCGATAAGGACAACGCACAACCGGAGCTGAAACCACATCGCGGCTACCTTCGCCCAAGGCAGAGCCTTGCCCCTGGTGGCACAGTGGGCATCCGCCGTGACCTTCCACCTTCATCGGGCGGCGAGCGCGATGGCCAAAGGCGTTCAGAAGAACAGCCAAGCCTTAAGCGGGAGTTCAAGTCGGTTGCGGGTCGATCACCCGATGACGCCAAAACGCATGAGCGTTAAAGGCGATAGGAATATCTTCAGGTAGCACGGAGCGAGTGTTCTGCGCTATCCTGAACCCATGAATAACCAGCAAGCATATGTTCGGTCACTGAGAGCAAGAACCAAGGGAATCCGTGACTATGAAGTCGTTTCGCGCGATTATTTGAATCTTGCTGGCGCAAGCGAGATGATCTTCCTGCCTCGCGTCTATTGGAACTAAGTTGACTGGGCCGAGGCAAGAGGGGAGATGGATTTCGCGGGGTGGGTCATCCATTGCGAAAAAAAACCGCACCTTGACATGCCGATTTCCGAACTCCTGATGTATTGGCTGTGGCAAGATATCTGTTCACGTTGGATGAACTGCCAACCGACCATGTTAAATGTCCTTCCCGAAGGCCTCGCCTTCTGGAAAGCCACCTACGAAAAGAAGGTCTGGACGGTCGGTTATGCCAAGTAGTTCAATGCTGTCATTCAGCGACAGACCTCACTCGAAGCGCAGCGGTTTTGGCCCAAGAGCGGTACCAAGACAGTTGACGCTATATTATTTCGTTGCTGCGCCGTGCGAGAAAAGTAAACCATTCGAAGGACATTGCCATGGGTGATATCAAGCTCGGAGAGCCGTTCGGCATGGAACTGACTGGACTCACGAACGATGATTGAAATTTAGCCCTAAGCCGAATTATCCACGATCTACGATCGGATTTCATATATGCGCCACATATTGGTTTCATTTATCGAAAGGCTAGCCAGGAGCTGATCAATATTGTGAAATCTGAATTAAAAGGCGGTCAGTATAAGCCAGACCTTCCACTTACGATTGAGGTCCCGAAATCAAACCGAATGCGCGTCAGTGTGCAACCACAGAGGCCCGGACCGGCTTACTCCCGGCCCGGTAGCATTTTACTCCCAAAGGATAGGCTACTCTATCAACTTTTGGCCGATAAGGCAGCTCCAATCATTCAGGCAAAGACAGATCAAACTCGCTCATTCAGTCATTGGATGGAAGAAGGCGACTCTCCCAATATGTTCAAACCAACGCGAGCGTGTTGGGGGGAGCTCCAGAAGGCATTGGCTAGATATTCGCAGAATAAAGATCATAAGTATGTTTTAAAGATAGATGTTGCAAATTTTTTTGGGTCCCTGAACCAGCATACGCTAATAAACGTTTTAGCTGATGCCGGGTATCCTAATAAGTTTCTCTCACGATTAGAGGCTGTATTGACGGCCTATACAGGCGAAAGGAGTTCTAGGGGTATTATTCAAGGCATCTACCCATCCGATCTGCTTGGCAATTTTTACATGGAGCCTATCGACCGATTTCTTGCTGATCAGAACATCCCTTCTGCCCGATATGTTGACGACATGTACATCTTCCTAGGCAGCGTGGACGCGTCCGAACGCTTAATGCGACAACTTATTCCGGAACTCCGGAGTTACGATCTGGTACTAAACGAAGCTAAGTCTCTAATTATGCCAAAGACCGCTTTAAACACCGAAGAACCCGACCTTGAAGCGCTTTTCGAGGAAGCGGTGGAAGAGATATCCAACCAGATAGAGGATGAAGATTTTGATGCGGATTATGGATTCCAGTCAGAGTGGGAAGAAGAGGACTACGATGAAGTAGATAATGCGAGCGACGGAGATGGAGATGGAGATGGAGATGATGTGGGACTTGAACTAGAGGCTACAAAAGTTCTCTTTGACGCTATTTCTGACCATATCGGGCATGAGGAAGCGATAGAGCGTTTCTGCCTTCCCCTATTCTCGAGAGCGTCATCGGACTACGCCGTTGACCACGTCCTCGATGCCTTTAAGAAACGACCATCAATGACTCAGATTTACGTTTCCTATCTCTCCAAGTTTCTTCCCGACCGCTCGATCTATGATTTTCTATGCCAGAGCCTTGAAGATAGAGCACTGGTCGACTGGCAAACAATGTGGATTCTTGCTGCTCTCATTACCAAAGAGCCACTAGATGATGCCCCTGTAAAAACTGCACTTCAAATTTTGAAAGATGGTTCGGTTCACAACGCTACACGGGCCGTTGCTGCGATCTACGTAGGAAGGTATGGAGACGCGGCTAGACGAAGAGCATTAACATCTGTCTACGGATCAGTTTCTCCATACGTGCAGTCCGCGATCTATTTTTCATCCCGGTACTGGTCAAAGGTTGAGCGTGGCAACGCGAAGGCGCAATGGGGCGCTTTAAATCCGCTGAATGAGCTTTTAACAAAGGCAATGTCACAGTAAGAAATTGAACTGATTCTTTTGCACGCGACAGGGGCGATCTAACCTACTGACAATCATATGCTCTTCCGATCGACCGAACGGAGGAGGGCAGACGTCATTTCCAACACGGGTGAGCACTTCGCGAACTGGCGCGGGCAGGATATTGATGGCTGACCGCGTTCGGTCAGGAATTCAGGCGATTTTTGAACGAGCCAATCCGATCAAAGCGTGATCCGTTATGGTTGCTTGCCGCCCATACAGGCCTCATGCCCCCATGGACCTCACTTTCATGCGTGGCACCGTCTATCAGGTCTTGTGCATCTGTTCTGGCACAGTCGCGGTGGCCTGGGGACAAGGGCGTTGCCCTGCTTCACATCCGTTGCGCCCCTTTGGGTGTCCCGGTCTCCGAGCGTGGTGCGTCTCTTGATGCCATGAAGACCTGGATTGGCCGGGTCTCACCGCAAGAGAAGGAGGGTCCCATGACCGCACTCATCACCATATACGAGCTGGAGCAGCTCACCGACGAGCGCTTAGTGGATTTGTTCGAAACACTCAGCCGCCTGTTGCCTTTGACCTATGCTGGATCAGCAGATCGCCGCAACATCCTCGCCACCTTAGAGAATATCGAGACCGTGCAACGTCATCGTCAAACAGTAGCCGTGCGTCCCAAGCTGTAGCGTTTCTTCGCAGCTTTATGATTTAAACGTCATAAAGCGTACTTATGGCGTGTACGTCATATCAAGAGAATATGATGCAAAAGTCATATTGACATTTTATGATGCCTACGCCATAATGAGGTAGAGGATTAGATATGAAACAGTTTGCCCGCAGCCCCAAAGACATAGGTCAAGCCATCCGCCAAGCGCGGAAGGGTAAGAATCTCACGCAAAAGGACCTCGCTGTCAAAAGCGGAGTCTGGCAAGAGACGATCTCAAAAGTGGAGACTGGGGTCGCAAGCACCAGGGTCGAGACCTTGTTTGCGCTCTTGGCCGCTCTTGATCTTGAACTGGCGGTGTTGCCGCGTAGCAGGGGCTCACAGGCCGACCTAGAGGATATTTTCTGATGGGTCGCCGCAAGAGTTACAAACCGCTCAACGTCTTTCTGAATGGTCGCCTCGTGGGTCAGCTGCTGCGCGAGAGTAGCGGGGCGATCAGCTTTGCCTATGCTCAGGAATGGCTTGCCTGGGAAAGTACCCTCCCGCTGTCGCTGTCCCTGCCCTTGCGTGAAGATCGCTATGTCGGCGCGCCGGTCATTGCTGTTTTCGAGAACCTGTTACCAGACAATGAGTCGATCCGCCGCCGTGTGGCCGAACGGGTCGGAGCGCAGGGCACAGATGCCTTCAGCCTTCTATCAGAGATTGGGCGCGACTGCGTCGGTGCCATGCAGTTCCTTGGCGACGACGAAGAACCGCAAGCCGCTGGCACACTCACAGGCGAGACTTTGAGTGACGAACAAATCGGCGCAATCCTGAAGGACTTGGACGTCACCCCCCTCGGCATTCGTCGCGAGAACGATTTTCGGATTTCAGTTGCTGGTGCACAGGACAAGACAGCCTTACTATATCATGAGGGTCGGTGGATCGCCCCCTCGGGCACAACACCGACAACGCATATCCTTAAGCCGCAAATCGGCAAGCTAGCCTACGGTGGGGATATGTCCGACAGCGTCGAGAATGAGTATCTTTGCCTCAAGCTGATGGAAGGCTTTGGGCTTCGCGCAGCGCAGACCGAGATGAAGACCTTTGGCGATCAGAAAGCCTTGGTGATCGAGCGCTTCGATCGGCTCTGGACAAGAGACGGGCGTTTGATCCGGTTGCCGCAAGAGGATTGCTGTCAGGCTCTCTCAGTCCCTCCAACTCTGAAGTATCAGAGTGACGGGGGTCCGGGGATCGTCGAGATCATGAAGCTCTTGGGCTCTAGCGACGACCCGACCAAGGATCGGGTGGATTTCTTCAAGGCTACAATCCTCTTCTGGCTGATCGGTGCAACCGACGGCCATGCCAAGAATTTCAGCTTGGGCTTACTGCCAGGGGGGCGCTTTCGCCTCAGTCCACTCTATGACGTTCTGACGACCCAGCCGCAGCTGGATTTCCGCCAGCTTGATCAGAAGGATTTTCGTCTGGCGATGCGGGTGGGCAAGTCGCGACACTACAAGGTCAATGAAGTTCAGGGGCGACATTTTGTGGAAACGGGTGTGCAGGCCGGGCTCTCCCGTGAAGCCATCCAAAACGTATTTGACGAGATACATGAACAAGCCGCTGGAGCGATCGAAAAGACCTATGCCGGTCTGCCTGCCGATTTCCCAGAAGGGCTGACCGCCTCAATCGCAACTGCTATTCAAACTCGCCTCAAGAAGCTGGTCGTGATCGACGCTGAATGAGTGGTTCCTGATGCATTATTCTGCATCAAACCAGTAACTTGATGTGGTTTTCGACATCACATCTGTGCGTAGGCATCTTTTGGCGAACCAGGGCAGCAATTGCAGTGACACTGAAACGTATCTTCGCTTTGAGTGAAACGATTATCTTATTGATATGATTGCGTTTTAGACGATGCTGCAAGAATACGTTTCATTGAAAATGAAGCGTATTTCCGTACCTTTGGACTTTCCTGCAAGTTTATACTTCGAACGTTCTGCTCAATCCCACTGAGCCTATTCCTATGCCTTCAAACCGGAACAGTGTCAGCGTCCGCACCATGCGGACGCGAATTTTTCTGCACCTGTTGGCCAAAAGGCCGCCGCTCACGCGGCGACCTCCTGCTCTTCGGTCTCGGCTGCTTGGCGTCCGTGTAGATAGTCGACGGCGCGCTGCGCGTGGGCTGCTGCTGCAAAGATTGCGCGCCATGCTTGATGATGGGTGGCAGCCCAATCGGATAGCCCAGACCGATCAATCCC
>JANPKE010000593.1:0-3409 GCA_031425875.1 Nitrospirota bacterium | reverse complement strand
AGGTAGCCGCTCGCACCGACGTGGAACGCTTCCGTCACATAGCTCGGGCTCGTATGCATGGTCAGAAAAATAAGCTTGGCCGAGTGATGGAGCTTCCGGATCTGACGCGCGGCGTCAATACCGTTGAGCAATGGCATGCTGATATCCAGAAGGATCAGGTCGGGCTCCAAGCGCTGAGCCGCCTCTACCAGTGCCCGGCCGTCTTCTACCGCGCCGACGACTTCGCAGGTCTCTTCGACAAGCCGACGCAGACCGGCGAGCATCAAGCTGTGATCGTCGGCTAAGAGCACCCGCGGCTTCGGCGTCACTCCATTCATTGTGGTGCTCACATCTGGATCAGCATCGGTTGCTCGCTCGGGGTCCGCGCGTCATGGAGCGACTTCCTATCGGACATCGGGAAGCGGCACCCATGCATGCACTTCCGTCCCGTCACCTGGGCGCGTCCGGATGTAGAACGTGCCCTCCGCCAAACGAACCCGCTCTTCCATGCTGAGGAGTCCAAGCCCCCGACTGCGGGCTTCCTTCCCCTCAAATCCTTTCCCATCATCATGGATACAGACCCCGACTCCTGTGGAAGTCCCAAGCAATCGCACCACGACCATCGAGGCTTCGGCATGCTTCAGGACATTTTGGAGGGATTCCTGCGTCACGCGATAGAGGCAGGTGGCCATCTCGATGGGAATTGCTTTCGACACGTTTCGCGCGACGTACCGAACGGCAAGCGCCGTGCGCTGTGCAAACTCGTGGGTATGATCCTGAATCGCCGCTTCGAGGCCTAGATGTTCCAGACTGGAGGGGTGGAGCCGGTAGGCGAAGCTGTGGACGTCATCCGCAAGCCGTTCGGCCGCTTCTCGAACACTCCGACAGTGCGGCAACAGGTCCGGCTTAGACTGACACAATCGTTCGAGCGAGCCGGCATCGAGCGCCAGACTCGCAAGCCGTTGCGTGATATCGTCGTGCAGCTCGCGCGCAATGCGTTGTCGTTCGAGCTCTTGCGCCGTGAGCAGTTTCGAGGTCAGCTTCTCCAGTTTCGTCTGATGCCGACGCAATTCCTCCTCGGCTCGCTTGCGCCTGGTGACATCGATCTGGAACCCGATGAGCTCAACTGGCACGTCGGCCTGATCGCGAAGGATGCGCACTTCATCGTACAACCAGCGATACTTCCCGTCCCGATGACGGAATCGGTATTCATAGACGCGGCGCTCCTGCTCAAGAACGGTTGAGAGATGGGCGAGCACCTGCGAGCGATCGTCGGGATGAAGACGGGTGACCCAAAAGTCTGAATGTGCCACAAAATCATGAGGGCTATACCCGAGTTGCTCGATGACGTTCTCGCTGATGAATGTCGTGCTGAAGTCACCGGTGGTTCTGCGTGCATAGAGCACCACCGGGGTGGATTGTAACAGGAGCTGCTGTCTCGCTTGCACGGTGCACAGCGCCGCCGTACGTTCGGCGATTCGATGTTCGAGCAGCTCGTTGAGCTCGCGCAGTGCCCCCTCGGCTTGTTTGCGTTCGGTGATGTCGCTGCCGATCGTCAGCAAACATTGTTTTCCGTTGAGAGTGATCAGGTCGGTTGAGATGAGGAAGTGACGCAGGTCTTTGTTCTTCGTCCGCATCGACACTTCGACATTTCTGACCGAACCTTCCGATCGAAGCCGATCGATCAACTTGGCTCGCTCTTGAGGATCGGGCCAGATCCCCAACAGCAGCGTCGTCTTCCCAATCACCTCGTGTCGCTGAAACCCATAGATCTGGAGGCAGGCGTCGTTGATATCGAGACAGCGCCCCGTGTCCAGTTCCGTGATGCCAATCGGGTGGGGACTTAAACGAAAGGCCTTGTCGAAGAGTTCTTCCTTCGGCGTGACCTTGCTGGAGTGCGGGCGCCTACTGGTTCGCACACGCACAGCTCGTCGGTGTGGACTGTTCTTCGTGGATTTGGACGGCATAGACGACTCTATAATCTTAGGCCTGCAGTCACGGCCGAACAAGAGAATGGACGCTCAACCTAAAAACAATCCTCGTTCCTAGTAAGGTATTTGACCAAACCAAGGCCAATCCCTAGCTTCTCCGCAGCAGCCTCTATCCAAATTCTAACCGCTACAGGAGGCTGGAACTACCCATGACCGCTCGCGGCGAGAGACGGCACCTCTCCGTTTTCTAGCGGCGCGTGATTACCCTCAGGACTTGACCCTCGTGGCCTCCCCATCAGGTGGTAGTACAGGACCGGAATCACGACGAGGGTCAGCAATGTCGAAGCACCGACGCCGAAGAGCAGCGAGACGGCCAGTCCCTGGAAGATGGGGTCGAGAATGATGACGAAGGCCCCTACCATCAATGCCGCCGCAGTCAGCACGATGGGACGCGTCCGAATCGCGCCCGCCTTGATGACGGCTTCTGACAACGCAACACCCGCCCGTTCTTGCAGCTGAATGAAATCGACCAGGAGGATGGAGTTCCTCACAATGATGCCGGCCAGCGCGATGAAGCCGATCATGGAGGTGGCGGTGAAGTACGATCCGGTCAACCAATGGCCTGGCAGAATGCCGATCAGCGTGAGTGGGATAGGAGCCATGATGATCAATGGCGTCATGAACGATTGGAACTGCCCAACGATCAGGAGATAGATCAGCAACATAGCTACGGCAAACGCGATCCCCATGTCGCGGAATGTTTCATACGTGATGTGCCATTCGCCATCCCACTTCATGGCGATCTTCTCTTCCGACCACGGCTGCGAGGCATAGGACTGCTCGATCTGATATCCTTCTGCCGGTCGAAACTCTTCCAGCTTTTTCCCCACTCCGAGAACACCGTACACGGGACTTTCCGCTTGCTCTGCTCCTGGACCACCGACATCCGCGACCACGTAGACCACCGGCTTTTGATTCTTGTGATAGATCGCCTTGTCTTGAACGGTCCGTTCTATCTTGAGCAGTTCGGACAATTGGACGATGCCGCCGGTGCTCGTCCGCAGCCCGATCTCGCCAAAATGCTCCAGGCCGGTTCGCTCGGCGAGCGGCAGGCGGAGCACGATGTGAACCGGACTCTTCTCCTGAGAGATATGGACCAACCCGACCTTCGTACCTTGGAGCGCCATACGCAGTGTGTTCACAATCTCCTCGGATGGAATGCCGGCGAGGGCCGCTTTCACCCGGTCGACCACGAAGACGTATTTCACTTGGTCAGCCTCAATATAATCATCCACATCGACCACTCCGGGCGTCGATTCGAACAGCGTTCGAATCTCGCGAGCTACAGCGAGTTGCCTGCTGTAATCGGGACCGTAAATTTCCGCCACCAGAACTGATTGCACAGGCGGCCCCGGTGGCACTTCGACAATCTTCACATTCGCTCCGTACTGACGAGCGATCTGTTGCACCGGTGGGCGAATCCGTTGAGCGATCTCATG
>JANPKE010000592.1:0-2479 GCA_031425875.1 Nitrospirota bacterium | reverse complement strand
TGGGAACGTCCGTGCAAGATGGCTCGCAAGCGAACGTACGACATGTTCGAGTTGAGCATAGGTCAGCTGACGCTCAATCTCGAGGTTGTCACGAAGAAGCGCATAGGCAAGTGCCTCCGGCTGTTGGCGGCATCGATGCTCGAAGAGATCAGGGAGGTTGTGGATCGCCCGAGGAGGAAGTGTAGACATGGATGCTAGACGCAGGCTGCCCTTGAATCGCTAAGAATATCCGCTATCAACTATCCGTCTAGTGACGAGTACAAACGTAGAATGATTGATCATAAATGGGAAGAATTTCTCGTTTTTCAACCGGTTCAGAAAGTGACCACCGTGTATTGTGGCGAGTCCTTATGTCTGAATGAAGAACTCGGTTTGCAAACTGAGGTGCAGGTCACGCTCCGCAGTGAAGGCTGTGGCATCTTGCGACAGTAGGTGAGGAGGTACCGGGGTATTTGTCACCAGCTCAGTCCCTTATTTCCTGCACCATCCTAGCAAAACAATCTAACTAGTGGATGGATAAAGATAAATCTCTCTAGACTCGTTGAGAGACAATGGCACATTGATCGCAAGGTTTGGTCCTCGAAGGGAGCACAAATGCAGACTACTGGACTATTGGTGGCGTGTTGCGCAGTGTTAGCCGGTATGTCGGGGCTGGGGTTCAGCAATCTTGGGGTGAAAGAGTTTGCTGCCACGGCCAAGGGTGGTGATCCAGTCAGTGGACGCGAAATTTACGTGAACACATGCATCCGCTGCCACGGAATCGACGGGAAAGGCGCGCTGGGAATCAAACTTGTTCCACCTCCCGCGGATCTGACCTCGCTCACCGTTCAAAGTCGGCTCGACGGGACCTTATTTCGACGGATTCACGAAGGCAAACCGAATACCGCCATGGGCGCGTGGAAACATGCGCTCTCCGATGAGGAAATTTGGGATGTCCTGGCCTATGTGCGCACATTCGGGGTCGAGTCCAGTGGGCAACCATAAAGTTGAATCCAATGGGTGGGAGTTGCCTCATACGAGTGTGTCAGGAAAATACGATCAACTCCATTTTCGATGAGGAGGTAATGCCATGACGTGCAATGTTGGAGGGACTGAGAGACCTATACGTATTGGAGCAGGGCTAGTGGCAATCATCATCGGGCTTTTTGCAGGGCTCTCGACTGCGATGTCGGGGGCTGCTCTTGCGGTTGGGGTCATCCTCCTGCTCACCGGGGCAATGGGATTTTGCCCGCTGTTTACCTTACTTGGGATTAATACTTGTACACCAGCGTCCGGTGTGAAGAAATGAGGCCCACTCTATGAGCCGACGAGTTATGGCCAACGTTGTGTTGGTGAGTATGCTGGTGGGGACGATCAGTTGTGTCCCGCCTCCACGAGTGACGGAGAGTGAGGAGGCGGCTGTTCGTCGGAGCACGGGGTCGCCAGTCGATGCGCTGTTTGTCCCGCCGTCGCCCGAAACGATTCCAGGTGATCTGAGGGGCGAGCAGATTCGCCTGGGCTACAAGATGATCGTCGACACACAGGAATATGGGAAACGGTATGTTGGAAACGCGCTCAACTGCACCAATTGTCATTTAGATGCGGGGCTCAATCCGAATTCCGCATCCTTCGTCGGTATCGCCACTCTCTACCCCCAGTATCGTGAACGAGCCGGCCGACAGATGACGCTGGCTGATCGAATCAACGAGTGTTTCGAACGCAGTATGAACGGAAAACCTCTGCCGGCCGACAGTGTGAAGCTCACGGCCATTGTCGCGTACGTCACATGGTTATCACAGAATATGCCGCCCGGCGTTGTGGTCCCATGGCGAGGAATCCCACGCCTCATCTCGACCCATCAGCCTGACCCTCTCAACGGCAAAAAGGTCTATGAGAAAAAGTGTGTCTTCTGCCACGGGTCCGACGGGCAAGGCACCATGGCGGCACCGCCTGTGTGGGGGCCTCGTTCGTACAACATCGGTGCGGGCATGGCGCGAATCAGCGTAGCCGCTGCATTTATCAAGGCCAACATGCCGCGAGGCTGGGGCTGGACAGTGACGGATGACGAAGCCATCGATGCCGCAGTCTATATCAACACACAGCCTCGACCGGACTTTCCCGACAAGATTCACGATTGGCCGAAGGGCGGCAAGCCGGCGGATGCGCCCTATTGAGACGCCAATCGGCATTGGATATTCGTCAACCGTGAACGAGCGGAGTGAAGGACTGTTTCACGTATAGGCAGCGGAAAAACTTCCAAGACCAGGAGCGACATGAAACTCACGGCCACCTTTCACAGCGGGACACGGTACGACATTGTGAGCGGCAAACATCGCATCATCACCGACCAGGCGGTGGAGGATGGAGGGCAGAATGCCGGAATGGGTCCGGTTGAACTGTTCGTTGGTTCGGTCGCAAGTTGTGTGGCGTACTTTGTCGGGCAATTCTGTGGGCGGCACGGCATTTCCCGAGACGGCTTGACGGTCGAGGCGGAATGGAC
>JANPKE010000591.1:0-5805 GCA_031425875.1 Nitrospirota bacterium | reverse complement strand
GCCGGCATAGGGCTCCCTCCACCCTTCCTATGGGGGGCATCTGCTGTTTATCAAGATACTATGTGTGGAGAAGATGGGCGCAAGCTCTTGGTGGTCGGAGATAGGGACGACTAGACGTTAAACCTAAAATACACGATGTCCGCTTCTTTAATGACGTAGTCTTTGCCTTCGAGACGGAATAGCCCCTTCTCCTTCACCTTCGCCTCCGTTCCACAGGCCAGCAGGTCGTTGTAATGATAGACCTCGGCGCGGATGAAGCCCCGTTCCATATCGGAGTGGATCTTGCCGGCCGCCTGTGGCGCTTTTATCCCTTTGGGGATTGGCCAGGCACGAGATTCGATTTCGCCGGCGGTGAAGAAGGTAATCAGGTCCAGCAATGTATAGGCTTCGCGTGTCAGTCGGACCAGCCCCGATTCGGTCAGCCCCAGTTCCTTCAGGTAGTCTGCCCGCTCGCTGTCCGGCAGCGAGGAAAGTTCCGCTTCGAGTTGTCCGCAGATCGTCACAACGCGGGCACCGCGCTTCTCGGCAAAGTCGCGCACCGCCTGGACCATTGCGTCATCCGCGTTCTTCCCTTCGGATACGTTCGCAAGAAAGAGGACCGGCTTGGCGGATAGCAGCTGACATTCGGTGAGGATGACCCGTTCCTCAGCCGTGTATGGCAGGTTGCCTAACCATTCGCCTTTGTCAAGCTGACCTATGAGCTTGGCGAGAAACTCCACTTCAAATGCAGCTTTTTTGTCTCCAGCCCTAACTTTTTTCTCGGTTTTCTGCCTCCGCCGATCGAGGGTCTCCAGATCGGACAACATCAGTTCGGTTTCGATGACGCCGATATCGCGGAGCGGATCGACCCCGCCGCTGACATGGACGACATCGGTGCCTTGGAAACAGCGGACGACATGCAGCAACGCATCGACTTCACGGATATGACCGAGGAATTGATTGCCCAATCCTTCGCCTTTGCTGGCTCCTTCCACGAGCCCGGCGATGTCTCGCACTTCCAGCGTGCTGTAGGTGGTCTTCTTGGACGCGAAGATCTCGGTTAGCTTAATGAGACGAGGGTCCGGGACCAAGGCAATGCCGGTGTTCGGATCGACTGTTGCAAACGGATAATTAGCCGCCAAAGCCCCGCTGCCGGTCAATGCATTGAAAACTGTCGTCTTGCCGACGTTCGGTAACCCGATCATGCCGCAACAAAGACCCATTTATTTCGTCCCCTCCCCTTCGTCCACGACCTTCTCTCTGATATTAAACTGATTCATCGCGACATCCGGTCCACGATGGATCAGACATTCCAATGCATCGACAACTCGTTCCAGACAAGGCTCAATGATGGCCAGCTCGTCCTGAGTCACCCGCTCCAAAACATAATCGGCAGAATTCTGACCAGGCGCGGGCCGACCGATTCCAATTTTCAATCGGATGAATTCTGGAGTCCCGAGTGCCTCTATGATGGATTTGATCCCGTTGTGTCCCCCATGGCCGCCAGATAGCTTGATCCTCAGCCGCCCTGGCTCCAAATCCAGATCGTCGTGTATGACAATGAGTTCGTTGGGGGTGAGCTCGAATTCGCGGAAGAGGCCTTTCAAGGGAGGGCCGGTCACATTCATCCAGTCGAGCAAGCCAGCCAGCTCGATCAATTCCCCTCCGAGTCGCCCAGAACCCAGCTGCGCGGTCCCACGCGGCGAGAGACGGATCGACCATCGAGCAGCGGCCCGCTCGATGGCCCACATGCCGACATTGTGGCGAGTCTGGGCGTAGGCTTTGCCAGGATTGCCCAGTCCAACGAGCAGACGCAACGTTACTTCTTCTTTTCAGCTTCTTTCTTGTCAGCCTTCGGAGCCGCGGCAGCTTCTTTCTTCTCGCCACCCTTGGCATCACCGGCTGGCGCGGCCGCTCCAGCCTTGGCCGGTTCAGCACCCGCAGCGCCTTCAGGTCCTGCTTCCTTGCCTTTCGCCACGACTTCCGGTTCACCCGCCGCTCCCGCACCACTGGTGAGCAAGGCTTCGAGTTTGGCATCCGATATCGGTGCTGCGACACTGACAACCATTTGATCAGCATCATCCAGGAAACGAACACCTTCACGCCCCCCAAGTTCCTTCACATGGATGCCGCTGGCGATAGTCAAAGGAGAGGCATCGACCTCGATGTAATCGGGCAATGCAGCAGGAAGACACTCGACCTGTACGTCGCGCATGTTGTGGTGCAGCACACCACCTTCCTTCACACCGGCTGGAACACCACCAATGATCTTGATCGGAACTTTCACTCTGATCGGCTTGCTCATGGAAATCTCAAAGAGGTCCGCGTGGAGGACAGCCCCGGTCACCGGATCGACTTGATAGTCACGCAAGAGCGCGGTGCGATTCGGCTTGGACTTAGCACCATGCACCGTGAGCGAGATCAACGCGGTACTGCCGGCATGCGACTTTAAAATCTTGATCAATTCCTCAGGGTTGACAGTCAACAACAGACAGTCCCCCTGTCCATAGAGCACGGCCGGAATTTTCCCTGCCCGCCGCATCGACCGTGCAGCTCCCTTGCCCGCTTGTTCTCTCACGGCCACTGTTAAATCGAATTTCATGATCTTCCTCCGTCTCCTCGACTGCTCGCGCAAGACCCAGTCCCGACTGGGCTACGCAAATAATGAACTCACCGACTCATCTTCATGGATCCGTCTGATGGCTTCGCCTAAGAGAGGCGCCACCGACAACTGATGCAACTTCGGACAGGCCAACTCTTTTCCTCGCAGCGGAATCGTGTTGGTCACTACCACTTGGGACAGACAGGACGTCTGTAACCGTTCCAGCGCCGGCCCGGACAGCACAGCGTGCGTGCAGGCCGTGATCACCTCTCGAGCACCATGATCAAGACAAGCCTGAGCCCCCTGAACAATGGTGCCTGCTGTATCGATCATGTCATCGAGGAGCAAGACGCTCTTCCCTTGCACATCTCCGATGATGTTCATGATTTGCGCTTGGTTCGGCCCTTCGCGTCGCTTGTCGATGATCGCCAGGTTCGCCTGAAGGCGCTTGGCAAAGGCTCTGGCCCGCTCCACGCCCCCAGCATCGGGCGAGACGACGACCAGATCCACAATTTTTTTCTTCACAATGTAGTCCAGCAACACCGGAAGGGCATATAAATGATCGACCGGCACGTTAAAAAATCCCTGGATCTGCCCAGCATGAAGATCCATTGAGAGTACACGATCCGCTCCGGCAGTCGTAATCAAGTCCGCAACGAGCTTCGCCGTGATCGGAACACGTGGTTGGTCCTTGCGGTCCTGACGAGCATATCCAAAATAAGGCACGACGGCAGTGATACGATTGGCCGACGAACGTTTCAACGCATCGATGATGATCAACAACTCCATCAAGGAATCGTTGACCGGTTGACAACAGGACTGCACAACGAACACGTCGGCGCCACGCACATTTTCGTCGATCTTGACCCGAATCTCTCCATCACTGAACGACGAAACCGTCGCTTCACCTAGCTTCTGTCCCAAATACGCTGCGATCTCTTGGGCAAGCGAAAGATTGGCGTTGCCAGAGAAAATTTTTAGTTCTCTGTTCATTCGAACTGATCCTGAGCTGCCTTCTCGTTTTTCTCGAACGTGCTGGATTCTCTAGTGGTTCTTGTGCGGTGAGCGACGGTGGTTTTTCTGCAAACCACTCCCCATTTACTGCACACACGACCGGCGAAGCCAATCAAAGGGTGAAACTTTATCGGAAATCACGGGCATCTGTCAACAAACGATCATGGAACGTTTGTCCGGCATGCTCAGAAATCTGAGGGGGTTGAAACCGCATAGACCTTGAGCTGGGGTTCAGTCTGAAAACTTGACTGGGCAAGCCGAGCTGCCGTCTCGTCACGAAACACACCAAAGACCGTGGCCCCACTCCCCGACAATAAAGCCGCCTCGGCCCCTTCAGCCAACAGTTTCTGCTTGATTCTGTAAAGTGCTGGATGGGTCTTGAACACCGCGGTTTCAAAATCGTTTTCAGCCTCGTGGAGCACACTCTCCCATGAGAGCGTAGAAGCTTTCCCCAGCGCCGCGTGGGCCTCCGAAAGCGGCCACATCTCTGTTCGGCTTATGGAAAGCTGCTGATACGCCCACTGTGTTTCGACCGGGAACCCCGGATTCACCAGGACCACCCATCGGCTCCCCTTGATTTGCACGGGGTCCACCTTCTCACCCCTCCCTTCCACAATTGCGGAAGGAGCGTAAAAGAAGAACGGGACGTCGCTTCCAAGTGCTTGGCCAATGTGAGCCATCTTCTCCATCGACCACCCTAAATTCAACAGTTGGTTCAGCCCGATAATCGTCGCAGCCGCATCACTACTCCCGCCTCCCAAACCGGCTCCCATCGGAATTCGCTTTGCGAGCACCAGATCCAATCCAATGACTCGTCCACTGTGCTCAAGTACCGCTGCTGCGGCACGATAGACCAGGTTGGAAGCGTCTGTCTTCAACGAAGAGTCATCGCATTGCAAGGTAATGGACGAATGTTTGTCGCTAAGGAAGATCGAGAGCTCGTCCTCCAACTGCACAATCTGCATCAGCGACCAAAGATTATGATAGCCATCTGGCCGACGGTCGAGAATGCGGAGCACGAGATTGATTTTTGCGGGTGCGAAAACGGTAAGGGACGTGGACGAGACAGTCGATCGGGAAGATGGATTAGTCACGACCTCCTTTTATAGCATACTTCTCCAGGCGATACCGAAATGATCTGGTGTTCAGACGGAGCATGCGTGCGGCTTTCTTTTTGACCCATTTTGATCGCTCAAGTGCCTTCAGCAACAAATCCTTTTCGATGCTGTTGATGAGCCCCTCAAGATCCAACCCCTCGTCAGTCAGATCCATCGGCATCGCCTGGTGCTGCGACTGCGTCGCAGGTCGATGAAGCCATCCATGCACCTCAGCGTCGGTCACAAGCTCTGCTGTTGCAAATGCGACGACCCGTTCGATCAGATTCTCCAACTCACGAACGTTGCCGCGCCATTCATGACTCAGCAAAACATGCATGGCTTCCTGGCTAATCACAGGTTTAGGCTTGCCGCTTTCTTTTGAAAACCGTTCCAGAAAGTGATTGACTAGTAACGGAATATCACCGGTACGCATGCGCAAGGGTGGAAGCCGTATAGGGATCACGTCCAACCGATAGTAGAGGTCTTCTCGGAACGAACCATCCGCAACCGCTTTCTCAAGATCTTTGTTGGTGGCGGCTACCACACGCACATCGACCTTGACGTCGTGATTGCCACCGACCCGTCTAAATTCTCGCTCTTGAATCACGCGCAGAAGCTTGACCTGAATGGTAGGAGTCGTATCACCGATCTCATCGAGAAAGATGGTCCCTCCATCGGCAACCTCGAATAATCCGGCTTTGTTGGCAATAGCCCCTGTAAACGAACCCTTCATATGGCCGAACAGCTCACTCTCCACCAGCGTCTCAGGTACGGCACTGCAGTTAACCGCCACAAACGGCATGACGCTTCTGGCGCTGTTGTAGTGAATCGCACGCGCGACCAACTCTTTTCCTGTTCCACTTTCGCCGCAGATCAGGACATTGCTTTTCGAGTCAGCAACTTTCCTCACGACGTCGAACACCTTCTGCATCGCCTCGCTCTGGCCGACGAGCTGTGCGAATGACGACTGACTTGCCATCTCCCGCTTGAGGAGCATGTTCTCGGTTGTGAGACGCCGTTTTTCCAGCGCATTCCGAATGATCAGCTGAACTTCATCGACCTGGAATGGTTTCGTCAGATAGTCGTACGCGCCTTGCTTCATGGCCTCGACGG
>JANPKE010000590.1:0-2150 GCA_031425875.1 Nitrospirota bacterium | reverse complement strand
ATTCGACGGCAAGGCTGGTTGGTACCAAGAAACAGATGAGCCCAATCCGATCAATGTCTACGGCAAGACCAAGCTTGAAGCGGAACGGCGCGTGTTGGAGAATCCTCGCCATACGGCGGTTCGGATCGTGCTCACGGCGGGCGCCTCACAACATGGCAATCGAAGTTTCGTGGAAGATATGTGTCGGTCTGTGAAGAGTGGTAAAAAGGTGACGCTCTATGGCGATGAATTCCGCTGCCCGTTGCCGGCCGGGGCAATTACCCGCTCGGTGTGGGAATTACTCGACAAAGGCGCTCCTGGTCTCTACCATCTCGGTGGACGAGAACGGCTGTCACGTTGGGAGATCGGACAGGCGCTGCTACCGTGGTATCCGGAGCTGCAGTGCCATCTGATTGAAGGGTCCGTCGAGGGGCATGCCGGTGCCCCGCGGCCTGCGGATCTTTCCTTAAACTGTGAAAAACTCCAGGCGCTCTTGTCGTTTCCTATTCCAGGGTTTTGCAGTTGGTTGAAGGATCGGAAGCGCCAAGGCGTCGACGTATGGGACTATGAACCGAGTGTGTCGTAAAGGGAAGGGATAATGGGACCAGAAGAAGGAATAGACGTATCGGATCCGTTGCAGCTTGTCGTGATCACCTATGTCGTCATGGCGGTCGTCATGGGTTTCCTGTGGGTTGTGCAGCGGAAGACAAAAAATGCTGCGATCGCCGACGTCGCGTGGTGTGCGGGGCTGATCGCCTCGGTGTTGTCGTACATGACTCAGGCTCCCGCCGGAGTCGAGCGCATCCTGCTCACAGCGATGCTGGTCCTGCTCTATGCCGGCCGTCTGGGACTTCACATTTATTCCCAACGCGTGACCGGGCAACCGGAGGACGGCCGCTATCGCCGCCTGCGACAAAAATGGGGCGATGCAGAGTCCGCGAATATGTTTGTGTATTTTCAATGGAAGGCGCTGTCCGTGGCGGTTTTTTCCCTTCCGTTTCTGGTGGTGCTCTGGAATACTCGGATTCCATCTTCAGTGGTCGAGCTGGTCGGATTGCTGATCTGGAGCGTGGCTGTCGCTGGTGAAGCGAAGGCAGACCGGCAGCTTGCTCATTTCCGTGCCGATCCAAAGAATGAGGGCCGCGTCTGCAGAGAGGGGCTGTGGCACTACTCCCGCCACCCGAATTACTTTTTCGACTGGCTACACTGGTGCTCGTATGTCGTCATGACGATGGGGGCACCCGGCTGGTTATTCACCTGGATTGGTCCGATCGGGATGGGCTTATTACTGTACAAGGTGACTGGTATTCCACGGGCGGAAGAGCAAGCCCTTGTAAGCCGTGGGGAAGAGTATAGAGCCTATCAGGCGACGACCAATGCGTTTTTCCCATGGCACCCGCGACAAGGGCCGGAGACGTCCGCTCATTCATGACGTCGTCAGGCTGACCGTTGCCGAGCAGGCTGCGAAACAACTCATGCCGCCTCCTGTAGCCATTACGAGCATCAAGGGTTGAGACAACGCTGGACAGCCATGCAGGATGTGCACAAAGTCCGCTGTTCTGACCCGCCCGACTCCGGCGCGCCAAGACGCGCCTCACCGCAGGCAAGGCCGCTGAGCCTAAGGTATTGAAAGAGCCTTTCTGAGGTGCCACCACTACCAACGTACCTGCAAGGCAGCAGTGTCTATTTTTTGCTGTCTAGGTCAGCTAACCGAGCCCGAGCGATCTCAGCCACTTTGGTGGTTGGGTAGAGATTGACCAGTTCTTGGTAGAGCTGCTTGGCATGGGGGACATTCCCTTGATTTTCCTCGAAGGCCGCTGTTTCAAACAGCTCGTTTGCTTTTTGATCGGAGCAGCCGAGCAGCATCAAGCAGAGGGCACAGAGGACAAGTCGTGCGGTTATCATCGTCGTCATCCTTTCCAGGCGTCTCTCCGCCGTGACACCTTCGTGTCAGCGTGAGTCAATCCTGATCTGAGAAAGTCGATTCCGTAGCGTGGAGCGGAGATCCCCTCGCTTCGGCATTGTGGACAGCGGCTTGGTCGTGTCAATCGTGTGCGATCACGGAACATAAATTTACAATCCAAACAGATGGACGGCTCGAGGACAAACCGTCGTGAACGGTCCCGCGATACCGTTTTTACCACATGAGCCAAGTGCTCCTCCACCTGTCG
>JANPKE010000589.1:0-2991 GCA_031425875.1 Nitrospirota bacterium | reverse complement strand
TTGCGAACGGAACAGCATGTCCCACAGAATCAATGCGCCCAAAAAAAATGTCACGAATCCTGGAACCTGGCTTTGGTATCGAGCGAGGTAGAGCGTGATAAATCCCCAGATGACGAGATCCAGGAAGGGCCAGTAGAAGATTTCCATAATGCGCGGCAAACTGCGCCGGTAGAGGTACAGATGCCTGACGAGCAATGCCGTGATACGGTGCAGTTTCATTGGCACGTCTTCTGGTCATGTCCATCGTGACAGCCACCGCATCCCTGATGCATACCGAGAAGGTTCTCCCTGAGATGCCGAACTCCCGCAGCCAGGTGCGTCCCGGCCCGTTGTCCGTCTGGCATCCGCCGTAGCCCAAGGCCAAGCAGCACCGTTGGCATCCCCAGGAGTCCCAGTACGAACACGGACGTCATGCGCTCAAGGCCACTCATCCACCACACAAGAGCAATCGCCAAGGCAAGTGGCACACATCCTCCCAGCACACTCATGAACACCACGCGCCAACCACACGTGCCGCGACTCAGCCCGACCAGACTGATCGCCAACCAAAAGAGGCCCCAGGCTGAGCTGAGTGCAAGCCCTCCGGTAATGAATCCGGCAACACTATTGGCTACTACATCTGTCATGATGCCTGCCGCTGCTCTCGTGCAAACTTCAAAAAGACCTCCTCCAAATCCGCTTTCCCAAATCGATCGACAATTTCCCGCGCCGTTCCCTCTGCCACAACGCGTCCACGCTGAAGAAAAATAATGCGATCCGACATTTCTTCCATCTCACGCATGTTATGGGAGGTATAGAGGATACTCAGCCCGGATGCTCGCCGTTCTTCTTTAAGCAACGACCTGATCTTCTCGGCGATATCGGGGTCCAAACTCGCCGTCGGCTCGTCAAGAAACAGGATGCGCGGTTCTGTCAGAAACGCCTTCGCCAAGGTCAGTCTCGTCATCTGCCCCGACGACAGCTTGCGGGTAATCTTGCTGCGAAACTCTTCCATCTCCAGTTTTTTGATGATGTTGTTGACGCGCCGTGCCCTATCCGAAATCCCGTAGAGACGCGCCACAACGCATAAATTTTCTTCTACCGTGAGCGCCTGAGGCATGGAGATGTAAGTGGACGAAAAGTTGACCTGCTGCAGAATCTCCTCACGATGAGTCGAGAGATCCAGTCCGAACATGTGAATAGAACCAGCGGTCGGTGTTACAAGTCCCAAGAGCATCTGAATGGTCGTGGTCTTCCCAGCTCCGTTCGGCCCCAAGAGTCCGAGGATCTCTCCCGGCCTAATCTCAAAGGATACCTCATTGACCGCCATAAAGTCGCCGAACCGCTTGGTCAGAGCTGACGCTTTCAGTACTGGGATGGCCATCACGTGGGCGGATTCAGTCGATCAATTGAACAACAAGGTGCCGCTGATCTTCTGCGGGATATGACAGGTCTCGCATTTTCGGTCCAACACTTTCCCGCCATGCTGCGCCTTCCCATCATGGCAGCGGAAACAGTCACTGAGTGCCCTCGCGCGAAGATAGGAGCCCTCCGGATGAGTCGGGTGCCACGGCTGGCTGTCAGCCGAGACATGTCCGCGTGGAATGACAATGGGATACCCCTTGATGGGGGCATCGTGCACCACCCCAGAATGACAGGTCGTACAACCTTCATCCTGTCCACGGACGCTGAACGCCTCCATATGTTGACGATGGTTCATGACCAACCCCACCTCGTTCACCGGTGGCGGAAGATCGCGCGGCGCCGTCTCGGACATACGAAGGATATGACGATGGCAACTGAGACAGACTCCGGAGTCCACCTTGGCCTTGAGATTGTGCGCGTCGGTCGGCGTTCCAAAAACGTAGATGGCTGTATCCCTGACTCCCGCCACGACCTTATCGGACAACCAGCCTTGCACGCCAGGCCTCACATGACACGCGACACAGGTGACGTCCTTATGGGAAGACTTGGCCCAGCTCTCATAAGCAGGGGCGATCGTGTGGCATCCGGCGCAGAACGTCGGGTGATCGGTAAGCGGTATCGCAGTTCCAACTAGAGCCATCGCTCCGATGACAAGAGTCAGCAGCAGCGTGGCCTTACGCTTCCAGCTCATGCTCCCGTCGTCTACGAGGGAACTGCTTGATCAAAAGGGCGGCGACCCCGGCCACATCGTCCAGATGAAGCACCGGCACAGGCAGGGTAATCGGCTTGTCGGAGACCACCGCCAGAAGACCGTCGAGAGAGTATGAAATTTCACCGAGCTGATCACGAACGATGATGATCTTCGGGTACCCTTCGCTTTTCCACCCTTCGGCGATAATGAGGTCGTAGGACGCATCCAAGAAACGATCCCGTACTTCCTCCACCTTCAGCTGTTCGGACACATCGGCAAACAAGGCAAGGCTCCCCTTCGAGACGACCACGACACTACTGGCGCCGGCACGTTTATGGCGCCAACTATCCTTCCCTTCCGTATCAAGATCAAACCCGTGGCCGGCATGTTTCACCGTCGCCACTCGGTACCCGGCCTTGACCAACTCGGGGATGAGGCGTTCGATCAAGGTCGTTTTGCCGCTGTTCGACCGGCCGATAAACGAAACAATTGGAATGGACATGTGTGACCGTTACGTGCGGTTAATCTAGCAGCAGGAGAGCCGATGGGCCTCGGTATGCCCATGCTCGGTTTTCGCAGGCCATGCCTCACCGCTCAATAACTGAACCGCCACCTCGTCGCCAGGATTGAGCCGCTCAACGTCTACCGGCACATCGATGAGACAATTCGCCTTGACCATAGAGGTGAGAATACCGGACCCCTGGGCTCCAGTCGTTCGAACCTTGAACACACCGTCTTCGCTCGTGAGTATGCCGCGCAGGAAATGTCGACGATCACCACGCTTGGAAAATCGTTCCTGGAATCGGGCTTGAACCACCGGACGCCCATAGCTCCGACACCCGCTCATTTTGAGTAACGCAGGTCTCACCAACTGCTCGAAGGTCACCATCGAGGAA
>JANPKE010000588.1:0-3509 GCA_031425875.1 Nitrospirota bacterium | reverse complement strand
ATGCTCGCCAGCATGATTGAACTGATGCACCAAGACCTTGAGATGCTGATTCGGCAGGTGCTGATTCAACAGGCGCTTGCGCGATAGGCCGGCAGGTTGGATCGTCACTCTCATTCTCAATGATAAAAATCGGACTTTCCTACCTTGCCGGTAGGTGTTTTTGATGCTGGGCTTCGGCCGGTGATGATGGCTAATATCTCGCGCAGAGCCATGAGATAGCCATAATGCCAATAGACCCGTTCTGGTGAGTTTGTATCTAAATGTCGCTGTTCGCGTATGACTGAAGAGGCCTGTTCACCCATCAACAATTCTAGTGTGGCGAGCCGCTCTTCCAGCACAAGCCATACCATGCTCGTATTCATTGGCATAAGTCATACTACTCTTCTACTACGCTCCTCTTAGCTGGGAGTATCCCTGAGGCGATTACCTCCCGGTGGCCCGACAGGGAGGAGAATCGTTCACCTCTACCTAAACGCGGACAGTGTATTGACCTGCGAGTGTCACCAACCGCGATGGAGAAAAGTGATAAGGGCAATTCCTGGTAGTTGCACGACGCTTGAGGCAGTACCGTGAGGCTGTCCCTGTACATGATGATCACTATCTGACTTTTCAGGCTACAACGGAAGCGTCATGATATTAGTACGTCTCATAACTTCCATTTGACAGTGACTGAGTATGGATTTGAGAGCGGAACAGCCTGATCGCCATGGCTGTCCTAGGCGGCAGGATGCACTTTCAATCCGGCTTTCGTAAAACTTTCTTCAATGCCAAAACGGAGGTCACTGGCCACCTCGTTTGGATCGACATCCAGCCGCATCTCGAGCCAGTAGTTCAAGCTGAAGATCCTGGCTTGGCCGCCGAACTCTTCCAGCAGGATTTGTGGCGGAGGGGATTTGAGGATTTGGGGATGGTCCCCGGCGGCCTTGGTCAAGAGCTCGATTACCTCGCGCACAGACGATCCATAGGGGGCTCCGATGCGGAGAGCAAATCGGGTGTGGGGGCTGGAATAGGTCCAATTCGTCAAACTCTGTTCGAGGAAACTGCTGTTTGGAATCAGTGTTTCCAGTCCTTTGGCGTCCAGCACCGTTGAAGAGCGGAGACCAATCGTAGTTACACGGCCCCGAACATTGTTGACCTCGATCAGATCCCCTACACGCAACGGACGCTCAATCAGGACGAGAATCCCACTGATGACATTCTTCACCAGATTCTGTGCGCCGAACCCCACTCCGATGGCAAAGGCCCCGCCTAGAAACGCAAAAACGGTCAAGGGAATTTTCACCGATACCAAACTGATCACGATGAGCAAGGTAAGAAGGACGGCTTGACTCCACTGGCGCAGGAGATTGGCGACGCCCGCCGACATGCCGAGCCGCACGACGGCCAGACGGCCAATCAGTCGGGCCAGGCACAAACACAGCCAATATCCGACCACAAGGATGGCCAGAGCGCTGGCGATTTTCCCCAAGGTCACACTTCTTTGTCCCGTAATCTTCTTCCCCTCCACTTCAATGGTGTCCTCGACGGAAAAGACCTCAGAGGTCCATCCTCGTTTCACTCCCTCCCATGCTTGCTGGCGCCAGTCGTCTATTCTGGCAGCAAGGGGCAACTCTCTCCGTTGTTCCTTGAATTCGGATTTCCACCGTTCCAACAATCTGGACGCCTCATCCGTTCGTTGAAGCGAGCGGTTGTAGACCATTTCCCGTTGGCGATTGATGTGCAACAGCGAGGTCAGTTGACGACGATCTTCCACACGCGATGCCTGTTCGAGACGATTATCAAGCTCGATGATCCGACCCGACGTGGCGACAAGTTGCTGACGCAAGTGATCTCGGAAGGCGCGAAAGTTCGCAAAGAGTGGCGCGAGTCTGGCATAGGATTCGCGGGCGCGGCGGGGGTCCGGGTCACGCGCGACCGCAAACCGGCTCTCCCACAACTGCCGCTCGCCTTCCACGACGTCCAGCAACTGCCGAAGAAGGTCTCCCCGCACCATCAGCTTGTCCTGTTGCGCGCGCTTCAGTTCAACGGCCATCGTGGCCCGCGTCATCGCCGCGACGTTCCTTGTGAGGGACACGACCGGGAACTGTTTGGCCAGTTGCGCTTCGCGCTGCACACTGGTCTGTAGTGTCTGCGATTGTGCGCGGTGCTCGACAATGGTCCGTTCCAATTCCTCTTCGAGTTCGTGTCGTTCTTGTGACAGCCGTTTGCGGACTTTCTCGATATCCTCTTCTCCAAAACGCACCTGCTGTTCCGCGGCCTCCAGTTGCCGCTCGGCAAACGTCAGGCGTGCCTGAGTTTCCGCCACCTCCTCTTCCACGCGTCTCTTCGCGATTTCGGTGGCAGCCACCGTGACGGCGGCCGCGCGTCTCCGCAGTTCTTCCAGATCTCGCTGCTCCCGGTGGCGCGCGGTCCGTACCGGATCAGTGACGGATTCTAGCTGCTCCGAGGCTTGTCGAACCCGACTCTCGGCTGAACTCAATGATTCACGCGCTCGGTCGAATCTCAACTCAATCAAACTGAGTTGTGATTGAAGACCCTCGACGGCCAGTCTCAGGGAAAACGCAGTCTCCCAGAGTTGATCGACGAAAAAGATGGAGTAGGGGGGAGATTCCACAAAGCCTTTCCATTCGACGCTGGCACGAGCCGTATCCGAGCGACGTTTGCTGGCTTCCTTCAGACGTTGGTGATCCTCAATTTGCTCGTCATAGCCTCGCACCACCTGTTCAAGCAAGGCTTGTTGTTCGAGAAGTCCCCCTTGAGGTGCTGAGGACGCGGTTGGTATCACCAGCGCTTTCGATTCGGTTTCAGCCTTCGCGCGTTTCGCTGCTAATTCAGCAATCGCTGATTCCTCGGACGGTGCTCTTTCCTGGGAGAGCTCGTTCGTGGGAGCGATCGGAGTCGGAATGCCGGCGGTCTGCCCATGAGATACGTTAAACACAAGGGTCGTCATCAGGCACAGACAGACCACAGTCTGCGCACCCTGAATAGACATAGACTTCATGTCCTGCAAGACTCCTCCTTCGGTTGGGCCCACAGTCTCCACGGGCGGATTGCCTCTCGAGGCCTGAACCCCCCGCAGCGGATACAGGGCTCCGGTGTCCCTTGGCCTTTCCGGAATCCGCCACTATGGCATTTACGGGGAGCCTCGACTGTTCTTTAGGTTTTTGAGGATCTTCTTAAATAACAACGGAAGATAGAGGAGGCCCTTTTGCTCTGGGTGCGCCTAGAATTAATACAATGCTCCAACATTACTCTCCCTCTAAATGGCCGAGGAGACAACTGGGATGCCCCCTGGTTCCCCATCAGCACCGCCTCAAGCCTTCGATCAGTACCGACTGAATGGCTTCAGCTGGCCGCTTTCAGTCAGGCCCTTCGAACGAATGAATTCCAGTCGTTGAGAACCACCACCACGAAGGTGCCAGGCTCCGTCTAGAGTCCTTCCTAGTAGGCTTTGCCGCAAGTTGGTGTGAATATATGTTTTTATCCTCGAACGGAGGGAGAACAGAGTC
>JANPKE010000587.1:0-2232 GCA_031425875.1 Nitrospirota bacterium | reverse complement strand
AAGGTGTACCGCTCATGGATCTGTTCCAAGGGTTTCATTTGATCGCAAAGTGGGCGCCGCACTCTATCATTGCTGAGCAATACCGAGTGGCCTCGACACGACTGCTGATGATGACGGCCGAGAAGAAAAATGTGGTCACCCTTGTGGCCAGCAGTATCATGGGTGAGGGCAAAACAACCACAGCTGTAAATCTTGCCTATGTTCTAGCCCATGATCTGAAGAAATCTACCCTCTTGATCGATTGCGATTTTAAGCGCCCGATGGTGCATGAATACATGGACATTCCGGTCGAGCCAGGTCTCAGTGAAGCGATGTTGGGGCGAGATATCCTTGAGAATTGTATTCATCCTTATGATGGTATCCCTCTTTCAATTTTGCCATGTGGGAATCCTGAGCTTAGACCTGCCAGTATTTCAGGGATTCAGTATGTGAAACAGATCTTGCCGGAGCTAAGAACCCGTTATGACCACGTGATTTTGGATGGACCGCCTGTATTGACACTTGCTGACGTCAATGTTCTCGGTAGTCTGGCGGATCAGGTGATTGTTGTGGTGCGAGCGGGTTTAACGAGCTTGGAGATGGTACGCAAGGCGGTGAAACAACTCAGCGTCGATAGCGACGCCATCGGAGTTGTCTTGACGAAGGTAGAAATGGAGTTTGCCCCCTACTTCATGTATGAGACGCCCTATGCTGGTAAGAACGGACGAAGTGGTGAATAAAGAGGCTGCAGTGGAGCGGGAGCTGCAGTTGTGCTCTTTCACGGAGGGCGTGTATCCGACGTGGGACGCACTGAGTCCTAGGAGGCGGATACTCATCTTGGGGGGCGGAAGGTTTGCAGGGGAACTCTGTCGAGTCGTACGGTCGCAACGCTTTGGTATGGTGGAAATTGTTGGGGTTCTTGCAGGGGGAAGTGAGCGAGTGGAGCGGAATCCAGACATGCCTGACGTGATTGGTACCTATGAACAGGTGGCTCGGGTGGTAGGAGAGCAGAAAGTGACCACCATCGTGGTGTGTCTTGAAGATCGTCGCTCGGTACTGCCGGTTGAACAACTGCTCGATTTGAAGGCGATGGGAATAGATGTTCGTGATGGGCATCAATTGTTCGAAGAAGTCTCGGGCCGCCTCTCAATTGATTCGCTTCGTCCGAGCGCCCTAGTGTTTTCGAATGGTTTCAAGCAGCGCATGGTCACCCGTATCATGAAGCGGTTCGGTGACATGATGGTTGCAATCGGCGGATTGCTGGTGCTGATTCCACTATTCTTACTCATCGCGTTTTTAATTAAGGTCGATTCATCGGGCCCCGTGTTTTATCGCCAGGTCCGTGTCGGATTGCGCGGGCGGCCCTTTTCGATCTGGAAGTTTCGATCAATGGTGCAAGATGCGGAAAATGCAGGGCCTCGATGGGCGCAAGCGGATGATCCGCGCATCTCCCGCGTCGGGTGGTGGCTGCGAAAGACTCGCATTGATGAGTTTCCGCAGTTGATCAATGTCCTGAAAGGGGAGATGAGTCTTGTCGGGCCACGCCCGGAGCGGCCGGTGTTCGTGCAGGACTTGCGAAGAACCATTCCCTATTATGATTTGCGCCACACGGTCAGGCCCGGCATCACCGGCTGGGCACAGGTCAAGTTTCGCTATGGCGCTTCTGCGGAAGATGCCCATATGAAGTTGCAATATGACCTCTACTACGTCAAGCGGTTGTCCTTCGGAATCGATATGAGCGTTCTGGTGCAGACGGTGCGAGTGATGTTGCTTGGGGAAGGGGCGCAGTAATGGCTTCCAACCAGCAGAGCCAAGAGGCGAGCGTACGGCATGTCCTCTCATTTGACGTGGAAGAGCATTTTCAGGTGTCGGCCTTTTGGTCCGACGCCAGAAGGCAACAATGGGATCGACTGGAAAGTCGCGTGGAGCAGAATACGCTTCGGCTCGCGGATCTCTTGGCGCAGGCTGAGACAAAGGCCACATTTTTTATTCTGGGATGGGTGGCGGAGCGACATCCAGGGTTGGTCAAAGCGTTGGCGCAGCAGGGGCATGAAATTGCATCGCATGGTTACGGACATGAGTTAGTCAGCAGTCAGACCGAAAGCGAGTTTCGTGACGATGTCAGGCGGTCCAAGCGCATTTTGGAAGAGTTGACAGGAGAAGTGGTTTTCGGCTATCGGGCGCCCAGCTTCTCGATCACTGATCGGACCCCGTGGGCGTTACCGATTTTGGTCGAAGAAGGCTATCTCTATG
>JANPKE010000586.1:0-2190 GCA_031425875.1 Nitrospirota bacterium | reverse complement strand
ACCGGAAGAAATGGCCGAGCAGCTGGCATCACAATCGGCACCCCTGCGGTTCTTTACATACGGGCCGGCCGCGCGACTGCATGCTGAAGAGCATCAGCGACTTGAGACGAGCCTATGCCGACTCGTGGCCAGCAAAGCAGGAGGGCGGTTGCATGTTGCAGTGGTCGGCCCGATCTATGGGGGATCCTTACCGATTGCTCGGTATGTCGTGTCGGCGTTGAATGAGCTGGGGCATCGGGTCAGCTGGCTTGACCACAGTGCCCATCACGCCAGCTACGAGGCCTTTGGATCCTTCCGCGAGGAGCGGCATCGCCTGACAATGCAGAGCCGTTTTGCCGACGTGCTGAGTTTGAGCACGATCGCCCACATTGCCGAAGATCCCCCGGATCTCGTTCTAGCCATCGCACAGGCTCCGTTGACGTTGGCGGTCTTACAGCATCTACGGAAGAAGAAGTTTCCGACGGCGATGTGGTTCGTGGAAAACTACCGACACCTTACCTACTGGCAGCAACTGGCTGGGGGGTACGACTACTGGTTCGTCATTCAACAATCCGAATGTATCGAGGCATTGAAACGCGCTGGGGCTGCTCACGTTCATTACCTTCCCATGGCGGCGGACCCCAGTGTCCATCATCCCTTAGCGCTAACATCGACGGAGCAACAGGAATACGGCGCTGATGTGTCATTTGTCGGAGCAGGGTATGCGAATCGACAGACTCTGTTGCCCCAGTGGCTCTCTCCTGAGTGGACTTTCAAGCTATGGGGGAATGAATGGGATGGAGTAAGCGACCTTTCCAGAGTCCTCCAACGGAGTGGTGCCCGTATCGACACAGAGACGTGCATGAAGGTGTTTAATGCGACAGCTGTGAATCTGAACCCACATTCCTCATCCGGCATGGGCTTGGATCCTCATCCGGATTTCGTCAATCCTCGCACCTTTGAGCTTGCTGCGTGCGGAGCCTTTCAACTGGTCGATGAGAGAACGCTCCTTCCCGATCTCTTTACGCGCGAGGAAGTCGTGCGTTTCCGTCGAGCTGAAGAGGTCCCACAGTTGATCCGGACATGGCTCAAGGAATCGCCAGGTCGACGAGCCTCTGCCGAGGCATCACGCCGCCGTGTATTGCGAGACCATACCTATCGGCACCGTCTGCAAGAGCTCCTAGCTGTTGTTGGTATGCGTCAGCCAGATCGACTTGGCTCGATCTTACGAGGGGACCGATCGACGACAGTACTGAAGGAACGGGCTGCTACGATGCCTGAACTTATTCCGTTACTCAGCAAGTTTCCGCCCGGCCAACGAGTCGAGCTGAAAGATCTTGCCGCAGATATTCGAACGCGAGCACCGGGTCGCCAACTTGCCCGCGAAGAGTTGTTAGTGTTGATGCTCGACAGTTATCGCTCTGAAAAAAGAGACTTGGTATGAAGACATTAGGAGCTGAAGACAGAAGGTAAGAACCGACAGGTCGGGTCCAGCGTCCAGATGAAACAGGTCGTGATCATAAACATTACCCGTATGGGCGATCTCGTGCAGATGGGAGCGCTCTTGAGCCGACTTCAAGAAGAATGGCCGGGCGTTGTCGTGGATCTGGTTGTGGATCGCCGGTTCGCTCCAATCACTGGACTGCTGAAGGGTTTGCGAGATGTGATCGCGTTCGACTTTCATACTCTGATCGATGAGAGTCGGGCAGCGGTAAAGGATGTGACCGCGCTCTATCAGGACGTGGCGGCATGGGCCAAGCCATTGGTGGAACGTCGGTATGATCGGGTCATCAATTTAACGTTTAATCAGCCGAGTGCTCTTTTGGCGGGCTATATCGGAGCTTCGGACATTCGTGGAGCCCGAAGTGCTTGGGATGGCGGAATGGTTGTGGACAATCCATGGATGGCGTATTTCTGCGACTTTCATCAATTCCGTCGGTTCAATCGATTTAATCTTGTCGATATCTAGGCATTGGGTGGGAGCGGACCGGGAGCGTTTTGTCCGTTGCAGCTTTCGATTGCCGAGGAGGCGCGAGCGTGGGCGCGGCAGGCTCTCGAGGGAGTTCCCGATTGGATTGCCGTTCAGGCCGGGGCGAGTGACAGTATGAAGGCGTGGCGTCCGCATCTTTTTGGACTCACGCTCGCGCGCCTCAGCAAGCAATGGCACGGGGGGATCGTCTTTATTGGTAGTACCGAAGAGGAAGCGGCTAT
>JANPKE010000585.1:0-2860 GCA_031425875.1 Nitrospirota bacterium | reverse complement strand
ATTGCGAATCTCGACCGGCATATCCCTTGCTGAGCGAACAATGATTTACCATTCGTGGCATTTTACCAGGAGGTATAGGATGAATATGAATTGCAGGAACATCCTTCCGGTTATCCTTGGAGGCGTGGCGGTTCTCTCTCTGATTACACCCCCTACGGCGACCGCCAGCTCAAAGGATGGGAAAAAGTCTGGTGCCTATTCGTCAGCCGCAGCAGAGATGGTTGCGTCACCCAGGGAAACTCCCTCCTCCTTCGCTGACCTGTCGGACCAAAAGCCGGGTCCGGCCTGGAAGACAATCGGTGGAACAGTCAAGCACATCAAGGGCGATGTCTATACGGTCGAAGACTACGAAGGAAATCAGTTCCAACTCTACATCAGCCGAGAAACTAAACAATTGCGCGGTAACAAGAAAGTCGGAGACCGTGTGCGCGCTGAAATCACCCACAGCGGTTTCGCTAACTCCACTCAATAATCGCTCCCTGAGCAGCCCGCCTCCATTGAGGCGGGCTGCTCGGTCCTAGACTGTTTGTTTGTCGGACACTTGTTCGATTTCTTACAGGGCAACTTCAGGTTCAATCTGTCCTCTGGTGCGTCGGTTGCCTTCCAATGAGTCGTTACTGAGCCACAAGGCCATTTGCCCCTGCAGGCAGACCAGAAATGCTGGTCAGGTGAGTGAGCTCCCCGCTGCCGCGATCGACACGAAACACATCGATCGTACGTGCGATTGTATTGAGAACATACAGAAACTTACTATTTCGATTCAATGCCATATCGATCGGGGCTGCTCCGGTAGAGGCAGCCACTGCTTCAAGTAGAGTCAGAGTTCCTTTTCGCCCGACGCGATAACTGGAAATATTGTTGCTGCCGGTATTACTGGTATAGGCAAATTTCCCATTCCTGGTTACCACAATCCAACAGGCCGCCGACTGAAAATCTGGGACTGACCCGCTACGAAGTGACAACACGCCATTGTTTAACGTATACGAAGATACGGCACTGGCATTGGCTGTTCCACCGAATGCCTCGCTCACGATGAGTATGCCTCGCTTATTGAAAGCAAACCCGAATGGGGTGACGCCGGACGAGGGTTGCGAGATTGGTCCCGCTGCCACACCATCCTCATCCACGATATAGGTGTCGATAATTTGAGTGGCTTTTTCTGTCACCACCAACGCGTTGCCTTCGGGATTAAACTCGATTTGTGCGGGTGCCGTTGCAGCACCACTGAGTGAACGGGTCGATCCAGGAATCGGTTTGAGGATATTGCGGCTCGTCAATTCAAAGCCCGTTATGTTGCCAGTTCCACCTGCATTTAACACGTAGACCCAGCCTCATGAACTGCGATGCTGATCGGACGCACACCGCCCGAATTTAAATTTCATGTGAGCTTTAGGCCATGATCATACACCTGAAACACCGAAACCTCGTCACTTCCAGCATTGACGGCAAAGAGCGTCTCTCCGTCGTCACTGAGCACGATCGCACCTTGATTGCCCAGTCCACCTCCTGATCCGGTGCCTTGAGTGGGAAAACTTCCAGCTGGAACCAACGTGTCGCTACGCTGCTCAAACGCCAAGACGGCATTCCCGGACGGGGCATTCGACATGGTGTACACCATCCGCGCATTCTGATCGGCGAAGACGTTGCTGATCATTGATCCCGACGAGACCAATGCTAGAGCTATGACCTGCGCAAAACTTGTTCGCATGTGCTACCTCCTATGATGATTGAATAGGTCGTCAGATTGCCGGCCTCATCGTAGGTGAGAGTTGTCACAAAACATTCACGTGTTAATCACATTTTGGTCACGGTGGAACAATTCTGCCGTTATCCAAGAGTAGCTTCGAGTGTCATCCTGACTTGCTGACGAGCCCGGTGTAACCGTACGTAGAAGTTAGTTTCCG
Source organism: Nitrospirota bacterium (assembly GCA_031425875.1). Classification (GTDB taxonomy): domain Bacteria; phylum Nitrospirota; class Nitrospiria; order Nitrospirales; family Nitrospiraceae; genus Nitrospira_D. The sequence continues at coordinate 956 of JANPKE010000585.1, read as the reverse complement.
TGAGGTTCAGCCTCGTGCAGACCTCGTTAGTTTCCAACCCATCCACATCACGAATAATCAGGATTGTCTTGAGATTGAGCGGCAAGGCGTCAATCGCGCGTTGCATACAATCCACGGCTTGTTTTGACAGCAGGAGTCTCTCCGGTGTCCGGTTGTCCCAGAGCTGCCTGGAGAATGACCGGTGTCTGGAGAAATCCCCGTACCAGCAGGAACGGGATGGGCCGATTGCGCCACCAGAGCGGTCGTCATCGAACTCGAAGTCTGAGAAGGGTCTAAAGCGTTGTTCACGCAGGCCACGATCCTTGGCTTTGTGGATCAGAATGCCGCAGATCCAGGCCCGAAGAGACGAGCGACCTTCAAACCGATCGATACTTGAGAACACCGCCATCCATGTATCCTGTACGACTTCCTCAGCCACGTCTCGACTGGCGACATAGCGCATAGCTATTCGGATGAGCAGGTGATGCTGTTGGGTCACAAGTTCATTGTAGGCTTCTTCCTCACCGCGCCTGATCCGCAGAAGAAGCCGATCCTGAGCTGTCATCAAGCAGGATCCCTTGCCCACGGCTGCCCTTCTCTGGGTCGATACGACATGATCACTGACGTCGGTACGCATTACCCACCTCCGATCTGCGGGAATCCCCTCACAAAGCCGAGCGACTGGTCAACGGCTGAGAACAATTATGGCTAGTTATGTTCACGAAACGGTCACAAGACGATGACATCTTGATCACGAACAGAGAGCATCCGAAATGCGTCGTGGTGAGCCCTTTGACAAGCTCGGGGCAAACGGATTACGACAAGAACTATTGGACTGTGACACTACTTCTTCGCTGAAGAAGCAGTAGTTCCAATGGAAGGTTGTGCAGTGCGTAGATAAAACGTGAAGGTTGTTCCGCCGTTCAGGATACTGTGAGACACAATGGAACTTCCGTGAAGCTCCAGGATCCGCTTGG
>JANPKE010000584.1:0-2400 GCA_031425875.1 Nitrospirota bacterium | reverse complement strand
CGCGAGACGGCAGAAGCGGCAGCACTTGAGGTCGCGCAAGGTGTGATTGATGTACGCGATCCAGTGAGTAGTGCAATCCACCGCTCGGTCTTGGCGTAACCACGCAGGAGCCCATACGGAGTCTTTCATGTCCCCTCGCATGGTACCGATCCAGTCCAATGGGGTAAATGGTATCGACTCACACTCGCACCATTCTACAGAGCGCCGCGCGGCAACAATCCTCGTCCCCCGCGCGATCCTACACACACTAAGTCAAAAACTGTGGGCTTTCTTTTCGATCGATGCGAGCCCTCCACGCATGAATTCCAAGCATGCAACGGTTCCTGAACTGGTGCAACGAAGGCCTATTGCAGGAAGCGGGGCTCTCTCAGATCCCTAAACTCCGATAGTTCCCGTGGTTCAGCTGGAGCGTGGACGGAGGCAGTGATGGAGCATATCGTGCAGGTGAATCCCGATCTCTATATCAATATTGCGGAGGCGGTGAAGATTGAGGCGCATGGTAAGAGCTTTCGTATCTCCATTCGAAACAACCAGGGATCTCTGACCGACTACTACTGTCACCCGGAAGGGCCTGGGTATCACAAGCTAAGAGAACTTCTCGCGAAAGCAAAATAACACCCTATCGCCGCTTGGCCGATTGCTTTAGGGATTTTCCGAGTGCCTGCCAGGACATTTAAACGATAGCATGCGAATCGGACCAGGGCAGTGGAAATATTTTGGATCGGGTGGCGGAAACGCTATCAGGAACGGAATATAAAAATTGCACTGTTCGACTAAGCTACGTCCTTGAAAGAGGGCGGGGCTTTCTTTTTGGTATTGCTGCCGCAGGTCGTCTCGCCTTTCCAATAGGTACTGAGCTTTCTTGTTTTATAAGTCATACGTTATAAAAACCCTCCCGGCATCCTTTTTAAGGAGCTAGCGAACAGTAGGCACCTTTCCACTGGGGCCTCTCCTAGTTTATGTGGGTTCCTCCTCTACGGTAGAACCACTGCATGGATTCATGACGTCAACCTCAACGACCAGGCGGAGGTGATGTATGTCTATGCCGATCATGAGCGAGCGAATCCAAACAGCATTAGAACAATTGGGTACAGCGTGCCCATTTGAAGAGGTCATGAACCTCTGTCCGGAAATTACATGGAATCAGCTCTTCCTGGCCGTTGATCACCTGAGCCGGACGGGGCAAGTTCGTATCCGGTTGGATGCCGACAGGACTTACTGGGTTCAGTCTTACGACCATCAGACGATCGAGTACACACACGATTCGCCCATTGACTCTCAGACATTGGAATACGAATACGAACTGAGCTTTTCCTAGGCTTTCCTCGGTCGTTTGTTCGAGTCATTACCAGTTTCTGCTGGCCGATGAACCGGCTGATACACGGCATAGTCATGCGTGCCGTTGACACGTGTCGTGAGTCTCAAGAGCTCCTTCGCACACTCGCGAACAACCTCTAGTTCATCCTGGTTGAGACCCGTGTCTCGAAGGACGGCGCTTTGGAGTTTTTCATTGATAGAAATCAATTGCCGGACATCGAATGATAGATGTCTGAGGAGATCCATACGACACCTCCTAGCTCCGTATCAGTCGATCATTTTCTCATGTTCCAGACACTACATATGGGTCCCTTCTAGATGACATCGCCGTCTGCTTGACTGACTCTTTGGTCCCGCCGGCGCCCGAATGGAGGACGCCGGCGAGGACGAGTAGGTTTCATAACCTTACCGAGTCTCGATCATGATCGAGCGTGGTTTGGCCTCTTCCCGCTTCGGGAAGGTAATCGTTAACAGTCCCTGCTTATACGAGGCCATCGATTTATCACGGTCCGCATAATCAGGCAGCGTGAAGGAACAGGAGAACGCACCGGCTCCAATTCCGTGCATATACCATTGTCGCCCCTCTGACTCATCGTGCTTCCGTTCACCTTTCACTCGAAGTACGTGGTTTTCAACCTGCACGTCGATCTGATTCGTATCCAAGCCCGGAAGAGCCATCTGAACGGTGAAACCTTCTTTGTTCTCAAAAACGTTGCAGGCTGGGCTCCATGATTGCGACCACCCATTCACAGAGTGGATCGCGTCGTCCAGCAGACGATCGATCTGTGACTCGGCCGATCGGTTCGCGAACAAGACGGGCAGTTGGTTTCCCCAAGACATAGCCATACCTCCTCTGAGTGTATAGAAATGGTTAGTGAAAATGAGCTGGAACGAGAGGACCGCGTGAAGGGCCAGATTACCGCTCTGACAGCTGGCCAGACCGTGCGCCCTTCACCAAATCCATCCAGTCCAGCGTCTCAACTGCGCTGTAGGTAATGTCGAAATTTTACAAGTCAAGACCTGGTTAGTTCGTAGACAATATGCTGATATTAAGCATGTTTGATCCAGTTCTTGTTCGGCTGG
>JANPKE010000583.1:0-8977 GCA_031425875.1 Nitrospirota bacterium | reverse complement strand
GAGCTACTGGGCCGCACACGCTCTCCTGAAAAAGCAAGACAGCCGACGAGAGAGGAGACCAGGAGGAAAATACCGGCCGGTAGCAAAGACGCGTGCATTGGGCAGTCCTACCCTATGCCGCGTTTGAGGTCAAGCAGCGGGCGAGACTGCAGGCTTGAAAATCGGCATAGCCGACCGGCATACTGACCACATTTGTAGGAGACCGAGATGTTGGATACCCACTGTTGCGTGCCTAATTGCCTGGAGAGGCCCTATGCTCCGGCCGGTACGCGTTCCGTCTGCAAGGACCATTTCCTCAGTTTTCTCACCTGGCGCCGTCGCCGTGGGCCTCAGATGTTCCTCACCTATGCGGGCATGTCGATGGAAGAGCGCAATACCATCACGGCTGAATGGATAAAGACCATCCGCACGGATGACGTGCCCACCGCTGCGCCGAAGCTTTAATCACCTTTTCTCTTTTCCTTTCTCACTTGAAGCGAGCGACCTGGTCTTCTCCTCATTGGATGCGTTCACCGAGCATCGCCATTCCCCATTCTATCCACTCGTAAGCGGGCAGTCTTGTAGGCTTCTCCTGCGCGCATTGAGCGAGCACCGCCCGCAATCTCATCGTGCGATTGTTCTTGCGTGCGCGATCAGCGAGCCAAGAAAACTACACAACGACCCGCACTCCCCGTTCACCCCATCACCGGCGACCCATGATGATGGATCAGCAGCCATTCATCACCAATGAGCTCGTAGAGGTTTGTGGCAAGCACCTTGGCCTGTTGCGGTTCATCGGACTGTTGAGTGATGAGACTTTCCACGCAGATGACCCAAGCCATATCGCCGGCCACCTGAACCATCACGTCGGTGAGTTCGAACTTCATCGAGAAGGTGTTGTTGAAGATCAGCACCCAGGAATCGCGGACGGCAGGCCACCCGGAACGAATGGTCCAGCCCGGGTGGATACAGGTGACGTATTCTTGATGGGCCCAGAGCTCATCCATCCTGGCGATGTTGAGGCTCTCAAACGCGTCGTAGAATTTCTGGTTGGCTTTCGTGACGGCTTCGATACGCTGTTTCACCACGCTGCGCCTCCCAGTCAGCGGAGCCGTATCATACTGGAATCACATCGAACAGGCGAGCACAGAAACATGTAGGGGCTAACCGCGGTCGAGATCCGTCGTTTGCCGGTTCACCACCCACACGCCGGCCAGGATGAGGCCGATACCAATCATTTCAACAAGTCCGATGGATTCTCCTAGAATCAAGGCTGATAAACCGATGGCGGCAACCGGCGTCAAATTGCCCAGGACCGAGGCCCGTGAAGGGCCGACCCCCTTGACGCCGAACAGCCAAGCCTGTTGTGCGACCGCCGTTGCGAAGACGATAAGGTAGCCAAGCGCCAACCAATCGGATGTCGTCACCGATCCGATCCCGGCATTCATCACCTTGTGATCTGTCCAAAGCAGTGGAACTTGAAGAACGGTTGCCACGAGCAGCGTCGTCCAGTTGACCGTGAGGGCTGACGCCCGCTCCATGATCGCGCGGCTGCCGATACTATAGAGCGCCCAACTCACGACACCGAGAAAAACCAACGTGCTCCCCAGTAGCGGATGCTCGCCAGCCGCTTGAAAGCCTGCGACGGAGACCAGTCCGACACCTGAGAACGACAGCAGCGCGCCAGCCCACAAGGCACGCAACGGCACATCCCGAATCAACAGGGCTGAAAGCAGAGATGTCACGACAGGGCTTGCCCCGATGATCACACCGCCGACCGCCCCACTGACATAGTTGAGCCCCATGAGAATGAGCAGATGGTTCCCCAAGACGCCAAGCCCCAGAAGCCCCAGCAACCCCATGTCGCCGCGGCTTATCGTGAGGGCACCACCCTCCTTCGACCACCAGGTCGCCAATAAGATTGCCAGCCCGCCAATATCGCGAAGGACGGAGGCTTCGACGGCGGAAAACGATCCGAGTGCCATTTTCTGCGCTACGATCGAACCGCCCCACAGCACTGCCGCAAGGACGACCGATCCATAGGCCACCGTGGCGGAAGGCTGACTCATGGGCACTGGGATACCGCCCTTCCGTCTCGCCGTCAAGCGGTATTCCACCGTCGCCCTCACATGCTCGACGGCAGCGCAACGGATCGTGCGAGCAAGGACCATGGAGTGACAGGTTGTCCAGGTGCCTTCGGCCCGTAAAGAACAAGGGATTTCTCCAGTTGTTGACGGGAATTAGACCGGGTAGTTGTGCAACGTGGCGGATGTATCCTACGCGTTATGAAAGCTGGCCAAAAGAGAACTTCCGTATCTGATTGTCTATGATATGAGGGTTGACCACTTATACGCTGATTTAGATGAGGCTCGCGTGCGGTCCACGGTGCTGGGGACCCTCACGACCATCGTGCTGATGGGGACATTTGCGCTGGATCTTGGACTACCCATGGGGGTATCTGTTTGGGCGCTCTATTGTCTTGCCATCGTGCTGGCCCTGCAATGGAAGGGCCGCCCTGCGATTGCGATCGTCACTGCCCTCGCGCTGGTCTTCATGTTGCTTGATCTCTGGCTCGGTCCAAAGGGAGACCGGGAGACCGGCATCACCAACCGAGTCATCGGTGCCGTCACCATCACCGGAGTCGCATTGATTTGCCTGTACATCGACTGGAGGAGGCGTCGAATTGGTCAGGCACTCAACACAGCATCCTTGAGCCGAAGCCGATTGCGCCTGTTCCTTAATAGCCTAGGCGATGCAGGTGTTGTGCTAACCGACATCCGAGGGCGAGTCACGGAGTGGAGTGATGGAGCGCAGCAGCTAACGGGTTATCCAACGGATCAGACCATCGGGCAACCGCTTTTTCGAAGATTGCCCAGGCAGAGCAACACGGCAGTCCCTTGGTCCTATTTCTGTCGGCAAGCTCGGCTGATGGGCAAATCGGTGCGAGAGACTGCGTACCAGTGTCAAGATGGCTCCTGGCGTGATATCCATATCGTGATCAGGCCTCTTCGGAACAAATTTGGTCGCCTGCGGGGATATTCTCTCGTGATGCATGACCTAACAAACCGGGAGACAACCTCGAAATCATCGGACTAGAGCAGAGAAACCATCAGCCACCGGATGTGATACGTGGAGGATCGAGGCCCTCGGCGTGACTTGAAACATCGGCCTCACCAGTTAGACGAATCCTTCTCGACATGACAGACTACCCATTGCAACCTTCCCGATCGACCGGTACAGTAAATTGTCACAATAGGACGCAGGTTTCCGGGAGTGCTTATGCCTTTTTCTAACCGTCTTCTGATAGCCATGATGATTTGGTACCTTTCGCTTTCACTGTGGACAGCGTATGAACCAACAGACCGGCAGTTCTGGTTGCTGTCCACTCTCCTTCCCACTGTTTTTGTGTTGCTCTTACTGAGCACGTATCGATATCTACCCTTATCATCTGCCTCTTATGCGTTGATCTCGCTATTCCTCACCTTGCATATGATTGGCGTCCACTACACCTACGCGCAGACGCCCATGGGCGCGTGGCTGGATCATACTCTCCATATGGGACGGAACCACTACGATCGTGTCGTGCACTTTAGCTTTGGTTTGTTTCTCACCTATCCTATGGAGGAGCTGTTTCGTCTCACGGGAGTCTTGCGCGGCTGGCTCTTATACTATCTTCCGGTGATGACCATCCTCGGTCTCAGTGGCTTGTGGGAGATCATCGAGTCATGGGTCGCACAAACCGTGCATCCTGAATTGGGCTTGACCTATTTGGGGTCACAGGGGGACGTGTGGGACGCACAGAAAGACATGACTGCCGCCCTCTATGGCTCGCTGGTCTGCGTAGGTTTTTTACTCGCCTGGCGCCTTGGCTGGAGAGGCACGGCAACGGGTGAGCAGAAGCCTCTTGCCGATGGCCTCCCTTGAATGGAAGCGGAGAATCAACCTGTGAATCCGACGCCCGTGCTACGAGGGCTGGCGATGTGGTACCTAGGACTGTGGTGCCTTCTCGCGATAGCACCGTACGATCGCCAAGACTGGCTGCTGGAGAATCTTCTCGCTCTCACCGCCGTGCTCACTCTCGTGCTGACATTCCGATGGTTTCAATTTTCCACCACCTCGTATGTGCTCATCACCGTATTTCTGACCCTTCACGCCATTGGTGCCCACTACACCTATGCCGAGGTCCCATTCGGATTTTGGTTGCAACGGACGTTTGAGTTGGCCCGCAATCCATTTGACCGCATCGTGCATTTTTCCTACGGGTGGCTTTTGGTGTTTCCTTTGCGAGAGCTTCTCATGCGGTTGGCCGGCGTGACGGGGTTTTGGTCCTATTATTTACCTATCAGCGGCATGGTGGCTCAAAGCGGAGCATTTGAAATCATTGAAGCACTCGTTGCCCAAGCGGTGAACCCAGAGTTGGGAGCCGCCTATCTCGGCACCCAGGGCGACGAGTGGGACGCGCAGAAGGATATGGCCGCGGCCTCTGCTGGTGCGGTGATAACCACCCTTCTTCTTCTCTGCATTCCATCAGAATCCCACTACCGGCGCCAACAGGCTTTACCCTAACGCGTGCCTACATATTGCGTGAGCATGCCAGCCGAAGCGTGACTTCAGCAGGACATATCGATTGTGGGGTCGCAGAAAAGCGGACCCACTGTCGGTGCACGTGGATCACGAGCCCCCAAGGAGCTGGTGAGAGGAGGGCCGCCGGGCATGCCCGGCAAGCCACTTCCTGCGCTACGGAAACCTTTCGCATTTTTGGCCCGCTCTGGACTTGACGCCAAGCGGTTGGTGGTGGCCAGCGTGATTATTTTAGCCGAGATGCCACTTGTCTGGGGAGCGCCCATCGGTGGCGCAGGAGAAATCACTGCCGGAACTTGTTGGGACTGCTGGGCGGGAGGAACTCCGGGAGCAATCTGGGCCGATCCGATCGACCATCCTCCGAGCAGACTGAAACCGGCGAATAGTGCTACTGATACGTGAGACGTCGCTGATCGCCTCGGAGGAGACGGTGGTGGCGGTTGTGGGTCCGATACCGGTGGTGCCGGAAAGGGACTGGGCTCAGGGGGAACCGGCCTTGGATCAGGAGCAGGATCCGCATTTGCGCACTCATTTTGGTGAAAACTTCTCATTGAGTACATCTCACCATAGTCTCCTTCATGCGAGGCCTGGTTCATTCCCTAGTCAACCAGACGCCACCGAGGCCCAGAATCTGGTAACATAACCGACCCGACATCAGGGTGAAGTCGTGATGGACCTAATTTAGGCAGAAAACAATACGTGCTCATGGGGAGGCCTTTCGGCGTCGTGATCGTGAATAGAAACAACTGGAGCAGCTCTGTTCTCTTACTCATACTGGTCCTACTCATCGGGGTCGGCTTGGCCGCTTGGAAATATAAATCCATCCAGCGCGAGCAGGCCACCTCAGCGAATCAGCCGGAGCCGATGGAATCGGTCACTATCGCCGTCGCACGATCGATCGACCATCGCCAGACCACGACCTCGATCGGTACGGTCCTCGCCATCCGTTCAATTACGCTGAAGAACGAACTGGCAGGAACAGTCCGCGAAGTCCGTCTCACACCCGGACAGATCGTCGAAGCAGGGACACTGTTGGTCGCGCTCGACGTCTCGGTCGAAGAAGCTGAACTTCGGGCACAGGAGGCCCAGGTCGCGCTCGCCAAGACGGTCCTCAATCGCCGCCAAAACCTCAGCCAGGAATTCGCGACCACACAAGAAGAAGTCGATCGGGCGCGCGCAGACCTGGATATGGCCCAGGCTCAGATCGCCCGGACAAAGGCCATCATTGCCAAGAAAACGATTCGCGCCCCCTTCCGCGTAAAAGTGGGCATCGCGGATGTCCATCCCGGTCAGTACTTGGATGAAGGAACACTGCTGACAACGCTTCAGGGCGTGAGCGAGGCTGTGCATGTGGATTTTGCCGTCGCCCAGCAGGTCGCGGCCGGATTACGGGCGAGCGAGATCGTCGAGGTGTTTACGGCAAGCGAGTCTTCCGCCGTCAAGGCCACGATCCTCGCGCTCGACGCACGCGTCGACCCAACGACTCGGAACGCTATGATCCGTGCCAGAATCGAAGGCACCCGGAATCTCCCGGCACCAGGTGCTTCGGTACGCGTCCGGGTTCCGGTCGGTCCCCAGCGTACAGTCGTCGCCATCCCGGTTAGTGCGTTGCGCAAGGGGCCAGGAGGCGACCAAGTGTTCGTCATCGCGCTGGACAAGGATGGCCGCAACCGAGTCCATACCAGGCAGGTTGAAAGCGGCCCCATGTTAGGGGACGAGATCGTGATCCATGCCGGTCTGACGGCAGGCGAGCACATCGCCGCCGTGGGCTCCTTTAAGCTTCGTGACGGGATCCTCGTTGCAGTCGCTGAATCTGTCGAAAATAACTCGAAAGAAAATCACGAGGCCGAGACCCCCTGAACCAATCATCATGCTGCGAGACACCACCCGAACATCGTTCACCGACGTCTTCATCAAACATCCTGTGTTGGCCATCGTCGTCAACCTGGTCATCCTCCTTGCCGGTTGGCGCGCGATGACATCACTCCCGGTCCAGCAGTACCCCACGATCGAAAACTCGTTGGTCGTCATCACCACCCTCTACTACGGCGCCGGCGCCGAAACTATTCGTGGGTTCATCAGTACGCCGATCGAACGGGTCGTCTCCGCGATCAGCGGCGTTGACTATGTCGAATCGACCAGCCGCGCCGGAGTCAGCACCGTGACCGTCCATCTCAAATTAAACCACAGCAGTACGGCAGCGCTGGCAGAGGTCACCGCGCGTCTCCAGCAGGTACGATCGGAACTGCCTCCGGAAGCCGAGCCATCTGCGATCGAGATCCAGCGAGCCGATCGACCCTACGCGTCGTTCTACTTGAGTTTCAGCTCGACGGAGCGTCCGGTCCCGGCCGTCACCGATTGGCTGCTACGCACGTTACAACCTCAGCTCGCAACGTTACCCGGTGTCCAACGAGTCACGTTCGAAGGTGAGCGACAGGTCGCCATGCGTATTTGGATCGACCCCGACCGACTCGCGGCCCTCAACCTCTCACCCGGCGACGTCCAGGGTGCGCTTCGTCGAAACAACTATTTGGCGGCGGTCGGCCGCACAAAAGGAAATCAGGTCCAGGTCAATCTGCTTGCCAACACCGATCTTCGTTCCACGGCTGAATTTGAGGAGCTGATCGTCGCCGATCGGAACGGGGCCATCGTGCGGCTCAAGGACGTCGCGCGGATCGAACGGGAAGCCGAAGAAGCCACGATCATTGCGAAGTACGATGAGACGGAAGGCGTGTATCTCGGCATCTGGTCGGTACCCGGCGCGAACGAAATCGACGTCGGGCACCGCCTGCGCGACGAGATCGAACGTATCCGGCCGACCCTTCCGAGCGACATCGACATGAAACTCGTCTGGGACGGCACGATGTTCATCCGGAACGCGCTGACGGAAATCACCAAGACGTTATCCGAAACGATCCTGATCGTCGCCCTCGTGGTGTTCCTGTTCATGGGATCGGTCCGTACGGCCATTGTGCCGCTCGTGGCCATACCGGTGTCATTGATCGGAACCGCCCTCTTCATGGCCGCGTTCGGATTCAGCCTGAACCTCCTCACCCTTCTCGCCATCGTACTGTCCGTCGGTCTGGTGGTAGACGATGCCATCGTGGTCGTTGAGAACGTGGAACGGCATGTGCGCCTGGGCCAATCTCGAATCGAGGCCGCGCAAGCCGCTGCACGGGAGCTGCTGGGCCCGATCGTTGCGATGACGATCACGCTCGCAGCCGTCTATGCCCCCATCGGCTTCCAAGGCGGGCTGACCGGTTCCTTGTTCCTGGAGTTTGCCATCACGCTGGCCGTGGCCGTCGTGCTCTCCGGTGTCGTCGCGATCACACTCTCGCCGGTGATGAGCTCGCGATTCGTCCATCCGCGAGGCAAGGAAGGTCGCTTGACCGCGTTCGTCAACCGACGGTTCGAAGAAGCGCGAGGGATCTACGCCAGGCTACTCGACGGCACTCTCACCATGCGGTGGGGAGTTGTGGTGGCCGCGCTCCTGATCGTGCTCGCAGCCTGGCCGCTCTATCACTTCTCACGTCAGGAGTTGGCTCCCGTAGAGGATCAGAACCACATCAGCCTCTTCTTCGAAGCGTCCCCGGACTCGACGGTCCAAGCCACCAACCGGCAACACTTCCGGATCGTCAAAGCCATCACGGCCATCCCTGGGGCGGACTACACCTGGTCGCTCACCACGGCATGGGGAGGCTTCGGTGGCGTGGTCGCGAAAGATTGGCACGACCGGTCACGCTCAACCGAGGAGATGTACGACGACGTGTTCGATGCCGTGTCGCAAGTACCGGGACTCCGTGTATTCCCACGACTAGACCCACCCCTCCCTACGCCGGGTCAGTACGACGTGGAGTTGATCTTGCAGAGCGATGCACCGGCTGAGCAAATGCTGAATGCCGTCGGGTCCGTCCTGGGCGCAGGCTGGCAGAGTGGCAAGTTCTTGTACGTAGACACCGACCTCAAAATCGATCTTCCCCAAGCCCGCGTCGTGTTAGATCGTGAGCGGCTCGCAGATTTGGGATTCGACCTGGCCGGAGTCGGTCGTGAGCTGGGCACCATGCTCGGCGGCGGGTATGTCAACCGGTTCAACTATTTCGACCGCAGCTACAAGGTCATTCCTCAACTCGGCGACAAGGATCGTGCAACGGTCGATCCACTGCTCGATCTGAAAATCAAGACACCGGGGGGCCAGTTGGTCCCGGTGTCGACGTTCACCCATATCGAAACAAGCACAGCGCCGCGCACATTGAACCGTTTCCAGCAGCGCAATGCCGTCCGCATCTTCGGGGGCCTGAAACCCGGCTTCACCAAGGAAGAGGGGCTCCGTGTGCTTGAAACCGCGGCAGCCTCCAGTGGCCCGCGCGTGGTCATGGACTATGCCGGAGAGTCACGACAACTCCGCCAGGAGGGAGCG
>JANPKE010000582.1:0-1954 GCA_031425875.1 Nitrospirota bacterium | reverse complement strand
AGGGATTGGATGACCAGCCGCACCAGCGATGCCATGTCCGTGGGCTCCGCTTCCAACTCTTCTCGGCTCAACCGAGAATAATGGAGAAGGCCGTTGATCAGCTCATCCATCCGTTGGGTCAGCTTCATCATGGTGTGCAGCTTGTGCTTCCCGTCATCGTCGAGCTTGTCCTCGTAGTCTTTCAGCACGAAGCGGGCATAGTTGTGGATGCCGCGCAGCGGTTCCTTCAAGTCGTGACTGGCAATGTAGGCGAAGGCGTCCAATTCCACGTTGCTGCGGGTCAGTTCTTCGTTCATGCGGGCCAGCTCTTCTGCTTTGCGTAAGACGACGTCCACGATGGCGCACCGCAGGTCTGCCGCCGCGGCCAGCTCGCTTTCGCGCCACGGGCGGGAACATCCACGGACCGACTCTTTCCACAGCGCGAAGGAGCTGCGAGGCATCAACCGATCTTCGCCGTCGATTCGGGACACGTCGACCGGCTTGCGCGGATCACCGGCCCAAGGGATGGTCTTGGTCACTTCCGGCAGAAACCAGACGATGAAGTGAGGTTTGTGGGCGAACAGACGGAGCGCAAGCAGGCCCGAAGCCTGCTCCCGATAGGCCTCGGCGGGGAGATGCACCTGCGACAGTCGGTCCGTCGCATAGGTATCCTGACCCATGTGCTCTATGAGCCAGGCCACCAGACTGTGCAACTGGCTCTCCTCTGGGGTGGTGCCGAGCCTGTGCAGGTGGCCGTCGATCGCGACCACTGCGCCGGTCGCGCCGAAATAGGACACAAGATTTGTCTCATGTCGCAATAGTCCTTCATGAAAGTTCACATGCTGCAGCATCTGCTCCATCATCGTGGCATGGAGGCTCTTCAAATGTCCGACGTACTCTCTATCCTGTAGCTCTTCTTTCGAGGCCATGGCGAGTGACATGAGGTGCGCCAAAAACTCGGCGGCGGTCCGTGTTTCATAGGCGACATGTTTCGAACTCGCATGCTGCATGCAAGAGATCAGGCCCCACAGCTTCCCGTTCTTCAGTAGGGTCAGGACCATCGTGCTCCGGACACCCATGTTCTTGAGATAGCCGCTGTACATCACGGAGACACTGCGCAGGAACGAGTAGCTCAGGTCCAACGGTTTCTGGTCCGCGTCCGCTCCTCCGATGAGCGGCACCGGCTCATAGTCCACATCGGGAAGATGGCTGATCCATTTCATGGAAAAGAGTCGCCGCGCCGGTTCGGGTATGTCACTGGCCGGGTAATGGAGGCCGGTATAGCTCTCCAGACCTTCCACCCGATCCTCCGCCAGTACGCAACCGCTGCCGTCCTGAAGAAACTTATAGGCCAGCACGCGATCGTACCCGGTAAAGCGGCGGATACGAGACACGGCCAGGTCAAAGAAGGATTGGAGCGATTCCGTGCGTTGCAGCTCCGCCATGCTGGAACGGACTTCCGAATAAAGATCCTGCAATGAGACAGGTCCATCTTGGCCCTTGCCTTCCAGCTCGACGATGAGCACCCCGTTCGCATTTCGGTGGACGAAGAAATGCGCGTCCTTCATCGGACCAGGGACCGGCGCGGTGCACACACAGACGGGCGGACCGGTCAGATTTCGTTCGCGGCCCACCTGACGCCGGAATTGTTCGGCCTGTTCATGACCTACAAGTTGGTCAATCGGGTGGCCCAGCAGGTCCTGAGACGCCAGCCCGAGTGTCGCTTTCGTGTTCGCGCTGAGGTGCGTGATCATGAAATTCGGTTCGCTCAGGGCAAGCAGGACTCCATGCGGCTGGATGGCTCCGCAGAACTGGACCTGCTCACGGTCGCAGTTGGAGAGATCGACATTCTGTGCGGTAATGATCTCTTCGCCCCGGTTAGGAGGCATGAAGCACCCTTCTGTCGCTGTGAGTGGTTCGCATAGATAGACCGTCACACCTCGCGAGCCATTGTTCGAAGGTGGTGAAGGTTCGG
>JANPKE010000581.1:0-2514 GCA_031425875.1 Nitrospirota bacterium | reverse complement strand
CTATAAGAAGCAGGCGCCGGAGATGCTGGAGAATCTCCGTCAGGTGGCCTTGATCCAGAGTACCGAGTCCTCTAACCGTATTGAAGGCATTGTCGCGGATGACAAGCGGCTGCGGGCCATTGTCGAAGAGAAAGTCAAACCTGCCAACCGTTCAGAATCAGAGATCGCCGGCTACCGGGATGTGCTCAATACGATCCACCAGAGTCATGCGGATATTCCCTTTACCGAGCGTGTGGTCCTCCAGCTCCACCGCGACTTGATGAAGTATGCTGGTGGTCATGGTGGCGTATGGAAGGCCACGCAGAACGAAATTACCGAGACGTTGTCGGGTGGAAAGACGCGTGTCCGGTTTACACCGGTCGCCCCGCATGTCACCGAGGAGTTCATGCGGACGTTGCATGGGCAATTTGCCAATGTGGAGCGGGCTCGAGAATTGGACCCGCTGCTCCTCATTCCCTTCTACGTGTTGGACTTTCTCTGCATCCATCCCTTTCTGGATGGCAATGGACGGATGGCTCGCCTGCTTGCGTTGTTGTTGCTCTACCAACACGGCTATGAAGTTGGACGGTATGTGAGTCTTGAGCGGATCATCGAGCAGTCGAAGCAGTCCTACTACGACACCCTGTATCAGTCCTCACAGGGATGGCACGGGGACCGGCATGACGTTCTGCCGTGGACGGAATACTTTCTAGGGACCCTTCTGGCGGCCTACGACGAATTCGAAAGCCGGTTCGGCACGATTAGCAAGGGGCATGGCAGCAAGACCGATATGATCCGCAATGCGGTAGACGGTTTCATCGCCGACTTCAGCATTACCGATGTTGAAAAGGCCTGCCCTAAAGTCAGCCGAGACATGATTCGCCATGTGCTCGGCCAGCTCCGGGAGGCCGGCGTCATCATTCCGGTCGGGAAGGGCCGCGGGGCGAAATGGCGTAATGCTCAGCCGAAATGGGGTAATAAGTGAGGTGTTATTACCCCGTTTCTAACGGTTCTTGCCGCATTATGCCCGAGGCATGGCGGTGGAAATGGGTAGCACCCTTAAAAGAGGCTAAGAGAGAAGGTAGTCACTAGATCCGGGAAAGAAGCAGGAATCACGGTATGGCACGTCCGCACGACTCCGAACGATACGACCTCTCCGACGCCGAAAAGCGTGACTTGATCAAGCTCATCGAGCAAGGGAAACCCTTGCCGGAGAAGTATCGCTTCCTGCTGTTCGCCGACAAGCGCGAGGTGGAGCTCGTCTGGAACGGCAAGTCCCGCGAAGTCTGCACCGCCATCCTGCCTTTTCAGACGCTTGAACATATCGATGAGCCACGGAAAGAGCAGCGCGGTGATGGCGAGCTGGATCTTGATATGGGCGGGAGGCAGATCAAGGGCTGGACCAATAAACTCATCTGGGGGGACAACAAGCTCATCCTCTCCTCCCTCAAGTCCGGTGCGCTCCGCCGCCAGATCGAGGACGCCGGCGGCCTCAAGCTCATCTACATCGACCCGCCTTTCGACGTGGGTGCGGACTTCAGCATGGACATCGGATCGGCGGCGAGACCTTTCACAAGAAGCCGAACCTCCTCGAACAAATCGCCTACCGCGACACCTGGGGACGCGGAGCGGATTCCTTCATCGCCATGATTTACGAACGCCTCATCCTCATGCGCGATTTAATGCACAGCGAGGGCAGCATCTACGTGCATTGCGATTGGCGGGTGAACTCTTTCATCCGTGGAGTAATGAGCGAAGTTTTCGACGAGAAGCACTTTCAAGCCGACATTGTTTTCAAAAGGCGGCACGGACACAGCGACGCATCAACTCTTGGGAGCATCCACGACACGATTTTCTTTTACACACGCTCCGAACAGTTCGGCTGGAATCCGCAATACGCGCCCTATTCCGAGGAATACATCGAAACTTACTACCGCTACAAAGACCCCGATGGTCGGCGTTGGCTATCGCGTTCAACAACTGCGCCGGGCGGGCGAGGACCAGTCTATGAGTGGAATGGTTTGAAGAGAGCGTGGCGTTACACGCAAAAAGAAATGCAACGGCTTCACGATGAAGGTTGCCTCTACTACACCGAGAATGGGATGCCGCGATTCAAGCAGTATCAGGACAAGATGGAGGGCGTTCCAATTTCAACTCTGTGGACTGACGTGAAGTTCATTGATTCGTGGGGAGGCGAGGATTTGAAGTATCCAACGCAGAAGCCCGAAGCGTTGTTGGAGCGAATTATCAAAGCCAGCAGTAACGAAGGCGACATCGTGGCTGATTTCTTCGGCGGCAGCGGCACGACGGCGGCGGTTGCGGAAAAGCTCGGGCGCAAATGGATCACCACCGACCTCGGCAAGTTCGGCATCCACCCCACGCGCAAGCGGCTCATTCAGGTGCAGCGCGAGTTAAAGGCCGGCGGCAAACCCTTCCGCGCCTTCGAGGTGCTCAACCTGGGCCGTTACGAGCGTCAGGCCTATCTCAACGTGGCTGGCCGTCTCACCGGCAAGCAGAAAGAGCAGGCGCTGGCGA
>JANPKE010000580.1:0-2974 GCA_031425875.1 Nitrospirota bacterium | reverse complement strand
CAATCTCAATGTCCCCATCTGGGTCACGGATCCGGGCATTGCACAAGTGGATGAGGTGAAGCCGCTCGCCGACACAGCTGTGGATCGCGTCAGAAGCGTGGACGGTGTGGAATGGGCCGTGCCACTGTACAAAGGGCTCCTCCGAGCCCGCCTGGCCAACGGGGAATATCATCAGATCACCTTAACCGGACTCGAATCAGCCACATTGATCGGACGTCCCGCCGAAGTTCTAGAAGGCCGGTTCGAAGATATTTTGCAGCCTGACGCCGTCGTAATGGACCAGTGGGCCGTGGAACGAATGGGCGGTCCGACAGTCATCACGGTCGGGACCATCTTTGAGTTGAACGACAAACTTGCCCGCGTCGTGGCTATTGCGAAAACTCAAAAAAGTTTCACGAATATCCCTGTGGTGTACACGACCTACGAACGTGCGATGCGCTATGTGCCGCGTGAACGCCGAATACTGTCCTACGTCCTGGCAAAACACAAGGACGGTGTTCCAGTTGAAGACGTAGTTCAGCGCATCCGCACACAGACAGGCCTAGGGGCATTCACCCAGGAAGACTTTGGGTTCAAGACGTACATGTGGGTCCTCGTAAACACTGGGATTGGTATCAACTTCGGCACGACAATTCTGCTCGGATTCATCGTTGGAATGGCCATTGCAGGACAAACGTTCTATCTGTTCACCATCGAAAACCTTAGACAGTTTGGCGCGCTGAAGGCTATGGGAGCCTCAAGCTTCACTCTGGCGCGCATGATTCTGCTCCAGGCCTTCACCGTCGGACTCACCGGCTATGGCGTCGGCATCGGGCTTGCGACGGTCTTTGGATTCTTGACGGCGCGAGGTGGTAACTTGCCGTTTGCTGAGACCTGGCAATTACTACTCCTGGTCCTCGTCGCCTTACTCGCGATCTGCCTTGTGTCCGCATCAGTCAGCATTATCAAACTCGCACGGCTAGAACCGGCGATCGTCTTTCGGTAAACACAATGAGCGACAACATACAACCCTCGGCCGTGCGCGCCCGCGGCATCGTGAAGTCCTTTGGTACTGGCGATACTCAGGTCACGGTACTGAAAGGCATCGACCTCGATATTTATCTGGGCGAGTTGCTCTTGCTGGTCGGCGAGTCAGGGGGTGGCAAGACCACACTATTGTCGGCGATCGCCGGCATCCTCGACATCGATGAAGGCGACATCGACGTGCTCGGTGTACCGCTGAGCGCTCTGCCACCCGGTAAACGCACAAGGTTCCGAGGCCAAACGATGGGGTTTATCTATCAGCAATTTAATCTCCTCCCGGCACTCACTGCGGCCGAGAATGTCGCCGTCCCTCTTCTTATCCAGAAAGTCGGACGTTCTGAAGCCTTGCGGCGAGCACGGGTCATGCTCGACCGGGTGGGCCTTGGTGATCGGCTACACTTCCTGCCCAAGAACCTGTCTGGCGGTCAACAACAGCGCGTGGCGATCGCCCGTGCGCTGGTTAATGAACCACGCCTGCTCATCTGCGATGAACCAACCGCCGCTTTAGACGGGGCAAACGGGCAAAAGATCATGGAGCTGCTTCGTTAAGTCGGTCGATCACCGGATCGTTGTGTCATCGTTGTTACACATGACAGCCGTATCTTCCGCTTCGGCGACCGGATGGCCAATATGACGGATGGACGTATTACGAACATTGAACAAATTCAGCAGAAAGGAACCACATGATCGTCCTAAAACGCTTGAGCGTCTGGCTCGCGCTAGCAGGTGTGGGGTTCGCAGCATGGGTGCTCATGGGTGCCAACCAGAAAGACCCCATGCCCCAGCCGATCTCAGAACCGCCTCGCGCACCGTACCAGCGAACCGTCGCAGCCTCCGGCATTATCGAAGCCGTGAATGAGAATGTCCGCATCGCTCCCCCGATCGCCGGATTGATTACCAAGGTGTTTGTAAAAGTCAGCGACCAGGTCACAGAACAGGCTCCGTTGTTCCAGCTGGATAATCGAGAACTGCGCGCACAGCTCCTGACCCGTGAAGCCGCCATTCCTCCTCTTCAGGCGCAGATCGACGAGCAGAAATACAAAATCGGCGATCTCGAGACCCAATTACAACGCCTCCAATCGGTCCACGATGAGCGAGCCGTGAGCGAGGATGATCTGAAACGTACCTGGTACGCACTTGAGATGGCCAAAGGTGGCGACCAGCGGCTTCACGCGAGTCTCAAACAGGCCAAGGCTCAGCGAGATGAAGTCGCCATCCTGCTCGAGCGCCTGACTGTGCGTGCGCCACGAAGCGGGACTATCATGCAAGTCAACATTAGAGCCGGCGAATACGCGACCCTCGGATCAAGTGAGCCGCTGATGCTGTTGGGTGAGACAGAGCAACTGCAAATCCGTGCAGATGTCGATGAAGTGAACGCCCCGCTCGTCCCTCCACAAGCGCCCGCCGTGGCCTCGATCAAGTCTTTAGGAAGTGAGAAAATCCCACTGACCTTCGTCCGCATTGAACCCTATGTCATCCCAAAGAAGTCGTTGACGGGAGAAAACACCGAGCGAGTCGACACGAGGGTTCTGCAAATTATCTATCGATTCAAGCGTCCGTCGTTCCCTGTGTACGCAGGTCAACAGGTCGATGTGTTCATTGAACGGAAACCATCAAGCACAACTGGTGGAACACCACCTTCTCGGACTATCCCCACGGAGCGGCCATCGTGAGTCGCGCCACTTCTATTCTTGGAGTCATCGTGATGGCCTTGGCCCTCCATGCCTGTGTGCAAGGCAACAATTACCAGCGACCCCAGACAGCGGCACCGGACAGCTGGTCCCAACTCGCGCCCATCGCCGCCACAGTGTCATCCGATCGTGGGCCAGAAGCTGCTTGGTGGAAGACGTTTCAGAATGACGAACTCTCGGAGTTGATCGAACGAGCCTTACAATACAATCATGATATGAAACGCGCGGTCGCTCGAATCTTAGAGGGCCGCGCCTCTGTG
>JANPKE010000579.1:0-3084 GCA_031425875.1 Nitrospirota bacterium | reverse complement strand
GCAAAGGTGGTGGGCACCGATCCAAAGACGGATTTGGCGGTCATCAAGATTGAAGCTAAGGATCTGCCGTCGCTGAAATGGGCGGAGTATGAAAAACTACAAGTCGGTGATCTGGTGCTGGCGGTGGGAAGTCCGTTTGGTCTGAGCTCGACCGTCACGCTCGGCATCATCAGCGCCCTTGGGCGTGGGAATGTCGGCATTGCGGACTATGAAGATTTCATTCAGACCGACGCGGCCATCAATCCTGGTAATTCGGGTGGAGCGCTCGTCAACATGAATGGAGAGCTGATCGGCATCAACACCGCGATTTTCTCGCGCACCGGCGGGTCGGAAGGGATCGGGTTTGCGATCCCCAGCAGCATCGCACTCGATATCGTGGACAGTTTGCAGAAAACAGGCAAGGTTGTACGCGGATGGATGGGTGTTGCGATCCAAGAAATTACGCCGGCCTTGGCGAAATCGTTCAAACTCCCGGAGCAGCGGAAGGGGGTGTTGATCAGCGATGTCAATGAGAATGGCCCATCCCATGCCGCAGGAGTCAAGCGAGGCGATGTCGTCGTAGCCTTTAATGGCAAGGAAGTGCAGAGCGTCAGTCAGCTGCGCAATCTTGTCGCACGCACGATGGTCGGAAAAGACGCGCAGGTCAAAGTGTTGCGCGAAGGCAGGGAGCAGCTGATCGCGGTGAAGGTTGCCGAACGCCCATCGGATGAACTGCTGGCCAAGAAAGAGCCGTCGCCGCCGAAGGATGCGGGCGAAACGATGAAGCTGCCGGACAATGTGCTCGCGTCGTTGCGTGTCCAAACGCTGGATAATGCGTTGATGAGTCAGTTGAATATTTCCACGAAGATGGCCGGAGTGGTCATCACCTCGGTAGAGCCGGGTGGGCCGGCAGAGGCAGCCGGGCTTCAGCGGGGTGATGTGATTCAAGAAGTCAATCATGAGCCCATCAAGACGTTGAGCGATTATCAAAAGATCGCAGAAAAGATCAAGAAAGACGAACTCGCCGTGCTGTTGGTTAATCGGCAAGGGAACAGCCTGTTTGTGGCGGTGAATCCGAAGTAAGACGCACAGGGGTATTTGTTGATCTGTCGATCTGGTGATTGCCAGAGGCTCGATCATCAGATCGTCGGATCGACAGGTTCAAAAACGTACGAGGCTCTGTGCTGAATAAGCTGAGCCGGTGGCTGCAAGATTCGGTCTTCAAGCCGCTGGAAGACAAGAAGATGCCGGTCATGGAACACCTCGTGGAGTTCCAGGTCCGGCTCACCCGTGCGGTGATCGCCCTGGCGATCGTGTTCATGGGGACGTTTTTTTATGCTGATGCGCTGGTTAAATGGCTGCGGGTTCCGCTCCAGAACATGTTCGTGCCGAGCCAATTGACCTGGGAACCGACCGATTTGCCGACGGTGCCGTTTGTCTTTCTTGCGCCGGCGGAGGCACTCTGGCAGAACGTCAAGGTCGCGGGACTGTTTGCCATTGTGCTGGCCATGCCCTATCTCTTGTATGAGATCTGGCGGTTCGTCGTTCCGGGACTGCATGCTCAGGAGCGACGGTTTGTCGGGCCGTTCGTCTGTGTGAGCGCGTTGGCGTTCTACGCTGGGGTCGGATTCTCCTTTTTCTTCGTGCTTCCGTTCGCGTTGAATTTTTTGATTTCGTACGGAGTGAACGCCGGATTCGTGCCGCAAATCTCGATCGCCCAGTATGTCGGGTTTGCCCTGTGGTTTTTGACGGTCTTTGGGCTGATCTTTGAAGTGCCTCTGGCCATCACCCTCATGGCCAAGTTAGGCTGGGTCGATGCGCCGTTCCTGATTCAGTATTGGAAGTGGGCGTTGTTGGGATCGTTTGTCATTGCCGCGATTCTGACGCCCACGCCGGACCCGTTTAATCAGATGCTGATGGCTGGCCCTATGTTTCTTCTTTACTGGGTCGGCATCTTCGGCGCGAAGGTGTTTGGAAAAAAAACATCTGCTGAAAGTCAGCACACAGGTGTTCCGACGGTCGCCATGGCCGGGGCAGGGGCTGGGGGGACTGCTTCGGGCATGTCGATGCCCAAGTCTTCGGGTGATGATTATGTCGGCGTTCCCGGGGGACGACACCATTAACGACGAGGGCGATCGACAGTAATGGTCGCAGAAAAGAAATCCTATGGCACGTGAACTCAACGTCATCAATAGCGGAAGCGGGAATAGCGACGCCTGTACGTATATGTGGGCCTGTGCCATCTGCGACGAAAACGAGCGGTGCCAGAAGGATAAAGAAGGACATAGCCGATGGCTGGTCGCCAAGCGGATGGAGCGCATCGAGCACAAAGTGCTCATTATGAGCAATAAGGGCGGTGTGGGGAAAAGTACCTGCACGACCAACATTGCGGTGAGTCTCGCGCTCAAGGGATGGCATGTCGGAATCTGTGACATGGATATTCATGGTCCCAACATTCCGAAAATGGTCGGTGCGGAAGGTCAGAAGCTCAAGGTCAGCACTTCCGGAGGGATTATTCCCTTCCAAGCCTATAATTTGAAGATCGCCTCGATGTCGTTTCTGTTGCAGAATTCGGATGACCCAATTATCTGGCGCGATGCCTACAAGTATGAATTCATCAATCAGCTGCTCGGAGGTGTCGATTGGCAGGATTTGAATTTTCTCCTGATCGATCTCCCGCCGGGAACCGGGAACGAGTCGGTCACGACAATTGATCTGCTCGGCACGGTGAGCGGTGCCGTGATTGTCACTACGCCACAAGAAGTGGCGCTGCTTGATTCCCGAAAGTCGGTTACGTTTTGTAAGGATAGCGAGGTGCCGATCGTCGGTATCGTGGAAAACATGAGTGGGCTCGAGTGTCCACATTGTCATACTCAGATCGATGTATTCAGAAAGGGTGGTGGGGAAGCGTCCGCGCTTGATATGGGCGTCCCATTTTTGGGACGGATTCCGCTCGATCCCGATGTGGTGACACAGTCAGACGCGGGTGAACCCTTTGCCCTATTCAACTCTGACTCGCCGACTGCGGAAGCGTACCACCAGATCGCCAATCAGGTTGAAGCCTTTTGTAAAAAAAGTGCCTCGTTGCTGAAAGTGGGGCGGACG